>CANGUJ010000275.1 GCA_947456845.1 Burkholderiales bacterium
GAAGGCGGCGTCACAGCGGCGTACGCGCGAGCACCCAGTTCCTGACCCTGGCGGCGCCGGCGGCCTTGAGAACGCCGGCAAGTTCGTCCAGCGTCGCCCCGGTGGTCATGACGTCATCGACCACGGCCACGTCCAGGCCGCTGAAGTTGCGCGTGGTCGCAAATGCGCCGCGCACATTGCGGCGCCGTTCCGGCAGCGGCAATTCGGCCTGCGGGGCGCCTTGGCGGATCCGTGTGACGCCGTCGCGGTCCAGCGGCAGGTTCAGCCGCCGCGCCAGCACACGCGCGATTTCGCGGGCCTGGTTGTAGCCGCGCTCGGCAAGACGCGCGCGCGCCAGCGGCATGGCCACAAGCAGCCCAGGCCGGCCGGCGCTTGACGCATCGATCGCGTTTTCCAGCAGTCCGGCCAGGGTGGCTGCGAGACCCACCTTGCCGTTGTATTTGAAGGCCTGGACCAGGCGTGTGGCCGGAAACTCGTAACGCAGCGCGGCGCAGGTGGCGTCGAATGCCGGCGGATCGGCCAGGCAGCGTCCGCAGAGCGACGCAGCGGGCAGGGGGAGGGCACAGATCCGGCAGCAATTGACCGATACCCGCGCGAGGTCGTCCTCGCAACCGGTGCAGATCGCCCGCAACGAGGTCATGCCGCACAAGTGGCAGTCTTGTGCGATATTCGCTCGTCCGAAGAAGTCAAAAATTCCCATCGTGGTGTGATACAAGCCTCTGAGGTGCGCGTCACCGGCCGCGGGCGGCCAAGCCCCGCCGGCAACCGCGGCAACAGGATTATCGGCCAGATGACGCGACAAGAGGCTGTCCCGTCCCGCCCCGGCCCCCAGCACTGAACATGCCGTTGAACCACATCGATGAACCGTTTTTCGCCGACCGCGCGGCGATGAAGCGCAATTTTGCGCGCGCGGCCGCAAGTTTCGGCCAGGGCGACGTCTTACATCGCGAGGTCGGGCGGCGCATGCTGGAGCGTTTCGACGTGATCCGGCTTGCGCCGGCCCGCATTGTCGACCTCGGCTGCGGTACCGGGGCCGCCACTGCCGGATTGCGGGCACGTTTTCCCGCTGCCCGGCTGGTCAACGTCGATCTTGCGCATGCGATGGTGCGTGCAGCGGTTCCCGAGTCCGCCGGTTGGCGCCGCTGGCTGGGAGGGCGTAGCGGGCCGGTCAGCGGAGTCAATGCCGACATGGCGAGCCTGCCGTTCGTCGACGGCGCGTTCGGCCTGGCATGGTCGAATCTCGCCTTGCACTGGCTTGACGACCCCCTGCCGGCATTCGCGGAAGCGCGGCGGGTGCTCGATACCGGCGGCCTGTTCATGTTCAGCGCACTGGGGCCCGACACGCTGCGCGAACTGCGCGATTGTTTCGCGGCCGCCGGCCCGGGCTGGCACGTCAAGCGCTTCATCGACCTGCATGACATCGGCGACGCGCTCGGCCGGGCCGGTTTCGCGGCGCCGGTCATGGACATGGAATTGCTCACCCTGACGTACGAATCCCTCGACGGATTGTTTGCGGACCTGCGCCGCACCGGATCGGCGAACGCCATGCGGGGACGCCGACGCGGCCTGACAGGCCCGGGGCGCCTGCGCGAGGTACGGCAGGCCTATGAGGCGCAGCGCCGCGATAGCAGGCTTCCGGCGACCTTCGAGGTGATCTACGGCCATGCTTGGAAGGCGGCGCCCAGGCGCACGGCGCGAGGCGAAGCGGTGGTGGCATTTGCGCCGCGGCGCAAATAGCAGGGCAATCGCGCGTCAACTCCGGAGTTTCCCGCACTGGGGATTGCGGGAAGATTATGGAATCCGACTGACGCAGGATTCGAACATGCCCCTGGCCGCCCACGCTGACGCCGACCCGATCGGGCCTGCCGCCCTCATTCCGACCGGTGGAGACATTGCCGTCATCATCCGGCAGCCGATCGTCGACGCCAAGCGCGGCGTGATCGGCTACGAGTTGCTGCAGCGGCAGCATGCTGACCCGTCAACTGAAGCGATCACCACCGTGACGGCCGACGCCGCGCTGATTTTCAATGCGCTCTCGAACATCGGCAGCGAGGCTCTGTTCGGCAAGAAGATCGCGTTCGTCGACTGCACGACCGAAACGCTCAACGGGGCGCATCTGGAGATTGTCGATCCCGAGAGCATCGTCCTGCAGGTTCCGGCCATCGAGGACAACGCATCCGACCTGATCGCGGTCGCTGCGGAATTCATGGATCAGTTGCGCACTCGCGGCTTCCGGTTTGCCTTCGGCCCCCACGTGCTCACCCGCCCGTACGCATCATGGCTGCCGCATGCGTCGTACATCAAGCTCGATATGCGGCGCCTCAAGCCCGACACGCTGCCTACCTTGGTGCGCATCGCCGGCCAGCATCCGCACACGCAGTTAATCGCCGAGAAAGTCGAATCGTCGTCCGTGTTCGATCTGCTGGTGAAGCTGGGCGTCAAGCTGTTCGAGGGCTATTACTTCGAGCGGCCTACCGCGGTGACCGCGAAGCTCGCCAATCCCGCCTACAGCAACGTCATCCAGTTGATCAATCTGGTGCGCAAGGAGGCCGATCCCGCCACCATCGAGGAACTGCTCAAGCGCGACCCGACCCTTTCCTTCAAGCTCCTCCGGTACATCAATTCGGCCGGCTTCGGTCTCGGTTGCGAGGTGACCTCGTTCCGCCATGCGGTGATGATCCTGGGTCTGAAGAAGCTGTTCCGCTGGGCCGCCCTGCTGCTGACCGCGATCAAGAGCGGCACCGCGCCGCCGGTGGTGGCGAGTTTCGCGGTTACCCGCGGCCGCTTCATGGAACTCCTCGCCGCCGAATGCCTGCCTGCCGCGGATTGCGACAACGCCTTTCTGGCCGGGGTGTTCTCGATGCTTGACGTGATGCTGGGCGTGCCGATGGAGCAGGCCCTCGGCGACCTCGTCCTGCCTTCGGACATCAACGATGTCCTGATCGAGCGCAGTGGCGTTCTGGCGCCCTTCCTGCAACTGGTGGAAGCCTGCGAAGTCGCTGACGGGGCCGAAGTGGCCGAATTGTCGCGCTCGTTGCAGCTTTCCAACGAGCAGATCAACCGCGCGCACCTCCAGGCCCTCGCCTGGGCCGAGGCGTTCGCCGAGGGCTGAGCCGCCGGCGACCGGGCGCCCTGAACCCCGCCTTCAGGGGGGCGGCGGCGGCAAGGCGTTCCGCCGGCGTTCGATCCGATCCGGTCGTACCGCACCCCGCAACGGGGCGCGGTGCGCGAAACTTCCCACGCCATCCAAGTGAACCCGTTCCGACCCCGCCCGATTACCCACGCTTCTGGAATGGTTATGGCTCTGCGCGTTTAAGGCGGATCTGCCGTCGCCCGCATGGGGTTTTGAAAGTCGCGATTCGAAAGACTGCTATAATTTTCAGGGTTGAAAAGGGGTTGCATAACAAGACAACTCGCCACATACGGCGTGAGTGTTCACACAAATGAAACGACAAGGGTTGGAATCAACTTTTGCGTCGCAGCATGACGGCGTCGAGTTTCTGTTGCGGCGCAACTGCTCAATTGGACCTGCGGGCCTGATCGGCGTTTTTGCGAGCCTTGTTGCGCTCTCCTTCGGGTTCGGTGTGGCCTTTGCGTCCTTCGGCCCATGGTTGATCCTGCCTTTCGCCGGCCTCGAGATGCTGGTGGTCGGTGCGGCGTTTTTGGCCTGCGGACGGCGCGTGGGGGATTTCGAGCGCATCTTCGTGGGCGCCCAGTCGGTCACGGTCGAGCATGTCGACGGCCGGCGGCGCACGTTGCAGGAGTTCAACCCTCGCTGGGCTCGATTGGCGGTGCTGCATGCACCGGCCGGTGTGACAGTCCTGCTTTCGCAGTCGGGGAGGCAGGTGGAACTTGGGCGCCATCTCGGTTTCGAGCGGCGCCTGGCTTTTGCGAAAGAATTCGGAGCCGCACTGCGCGGAGCAGCCAACGCGTGACCTTGACATGCCGGAGCACCCTGGCAGAAATCGAGCCGCTCCGCAAACCCGAACACACATAAACAATCGCGACTGAGGACATGATGGGCGTAGCAACCTCTTGCAGCAAGATCTCGTATGCAACCGGCCTTTCGCTGGCGCTCGCCGCCGGTATCGCAGGTGCGGCCTCCGGCGACATGCCCGGCGGTCCGGCCGTTCGCCAGCTGAACCTGGCGCCGCCGGTCACCACGATCGCCAGCCAGATCTACGACCTCCATTTCGTGATGCTCGGCATCTGTGCGGTGATCTTCGTCGCCGTGTTCGGGGTCATGTTCTATTCGGTATACGCGCATCGCAAGTCCAAGGGGCACAAGGCGGCCACCTTCCACGAGAGCACCGCGGTGGAGATCGCGTGGACCGTGGTGCCGATGGTCATCGTGATCGTGATGGCCGCCCTGGCGACCAAGACCGTGCTGGCCATGAAGGACACGTCCAACGCCGACCTCACCATCAAGGCCACCGGTCACCAGTGGAAATGGGCCTACGACTACGTCAAGGGCGAGGGGGAAGGCATCAGCTTCTACTCGAGCCTCGCCACGCCCACCGACCAGATCGAAGGCAGGGTCGAGAAAGGCATCCACTACATGCTCGAGGTGGACAACGAGGTCGTGGTCCCGGTCGGGAAGAAGGTGCGTATCCTGACCACGGCGCAGGACGTGATCCATGCGTGGATGATCCCCGCCTTCGGCGTGAAGCAGGACGCCATTCCCGGTTTCATCCGCGATACCTGGTTCAAGGCCGACAAGATCGGCGTCTACCGCGGCCAATGTGCCGAGCTGTGCGGCAAGGAGCACGGCTTCATGCCCATCGTCGTCAACGTCAAATCGGAAGCCGACTATACCAAGTGGGTCGAGGAGCAAAAGAAGCTCATGGCCGCCAAGATGGACGATCCCAACAAGCAGTGGACCAAGGCCGAACTCGTCGCGCGCGGGGAAAAAGTCTACGCGGCCGCCTGCGTGGCCTGCCACCAGGCCAACGGCAAGGGCGCGCCGCCGGCCTTCCCGCCGCTCGACGGTTCCAAGCTCGTGCAGGGTCCGAGGGACAACCAGGTTGCCCTGCTGATCAACGGTCGCCAGGGCACCGCCATGGCCTCGTTCAGGAGTCTGTCCGACGTGGAGCTCGCCGCAGTCGTCGCCTATACCCGCAACAGCTGGGGCAACAAGAGCGACGACGTGCCGATGCCGGCGGACATCAAGGCCGCCAAGGCATGGGACGCCGCCAAGCTCGGTCAGCTCGCCGCCAAGCAGCAGTAAGCTCTCCAGACCTGTCAACGATCACGTCATTCCCGCAGAGGCAATCATGAGCGCAGTTCTCGACAATCACGGCCACGCCCACGATCACGAAGACCACCATCACGGGCCGCCGTCAGGCCTGATGCGCTGGGTCACCACGACCAACCACAAGGACATCGGTACCCTTTACCTGTGGTTCTCCTTCGCGATGCTGCTGGTGGGCGGGGTACTTGCCCTGTGCATTCGCGCCGAACTGTTCCAGCCCGGCCTGCAGTACTGGCGGCCCGAGCTGTTCAACCAGTTCACCACCATGCACGGCCTGATCATGGTGTTCGGCGCCATCATGCCCGCCTTCGTGGGGTTCGCCAACTGGATGATCCCGCTGCAGATCGGCGCGCCCGACATGGCCTTCGCGCGCATGAACAACTGGTCTTTCTGGCTGCTGGTGCCCGCCGCGGCGCTGCTGCTGATCTCGTTCTTCGTGCCCGGCGGCGCGACCGCGGCCGGCTGGACCCTGTACGCGCCGCTGTCGACCCAGATGGGCCTCGGCATGGACCTCGGCATCTTCGCCATGCACATCATGGGCGCTTCGTCGATCATGGGTTCGATCAACATCATCACCAC
>CANGUJ010000276.1 GCA_947456845.1 Burkholderiales bacterium
GACTCCGCAATCGCCGACGGCCGCGCCTCAGAAGAAATTCAGCCCCCGGATTCGGGGGAATCCGGGGGCTGCAAGCCCGCCGGTCATCGAGAGGAGGAGACCGAACTAGGCGGGAGGGGAACTGCGTGTTTCCTGCGCTATCAGGGCTTCAAGCGCATGTCGCTCTTGACACCGGTGACGCCCTTGACGTCGCCCGCGATCGCGGCCGCCTTGAGCATGTTGTCGCGCGTGCTGACAAATCCGCTCAATTGAACCACGCTCTTGTAGGTTTCGACGTTGATTTCCATCGACTTCAGCGTGGGGTCATTGAAGATTGCGGCCTTGACGCGAGTGGTGATGACAGTGTCGTCGACGTACTCGCCGGTGGACTCCTGCTTGTTGGAAGTCGCACAGGCGGTAGCCAGAAGTGCGGTGGCGAAAAGTGCGGACAGGCGTTTGAGGTTTTTCATGATGGTTTCCTTTTCAAGATGGGTTGTGTGCGTCTGGAACGGTAAGTAAGGTTCATCGCGTGCTGGTGACTGTGCCAAAAGTGCCGGTCATTTCGACATCAACGCGACGGTCAGGCTGCAGGCACGCGATCACCTTGGCGCTGCGCGGGCCGGCACAGGCGCCGACGGCGGTGACCGGCTCCTTTTCACCATGGCCAACCGCCTCTATGCGCGCTGCCTGGATGTTCTTGCTGACCAGGTAGTCCTTGACCGCGGTGGCGCGCCGTTCGGAGAGCTTCTGGTTGTATTGGCTGCCGCCGAAGCGGTCGGCATGGCCGGTGAGGACGATGCTTTCGTAGGTGAGTCCTGCGCTCTGGCGCACCAGGTCGTCGAGCATGGCCATGCCTTCCTGCTTGAGGAGCGCCTTGTCAAAGTCGAACAGCGCGTCGGCTGAAAAGCTCGCCTTCTTGGCGAGCGGAATCGCAGCCGGCGCCGGCGCCGGCGCCGCCAGCACGGGTGGCGGGACCGCGGCAACCACGGGCGCAGGGACAACTGGCGGCACGACTGCGGCGCGCGGACGGGGCGGCACGCAGGGCTCCACCGCACGCGCCGGGGTCCAGTCGCTGTCGCGAACGCACATGCCGGTATGGTCGGTCATGACGACATTGCCGTTGCCATCCACCAGGTAGCCCTGGTTGCGCGTGTCTGGCGAGGTGGGCTGCGCAAACACGCAGGCGGGCACCAGTGCCGTGAGGATTGCGGTGGCCAGAGCCGATCTGTTGATGGATTTCATTTTTGCGTCTCCCGCGGGATGGTTGCTGGTGCCTGCGAGCGCCTGTTGCGCCGCGATCAACACCATGAACACATTCCCAAGCCCGGACATTAAGGGGGCGGCGTGTGTCCGTCTGTGCGGCCGCATACATTGCGCCGTCGCGTCGGTGGGACCGTCCAATTCGTGATTGGTCCGCGCTGCGGCGCTTATGTTCGTCACCGCACTTAAGGAAACCCCAAAAGCTGCTAGGCTTGAATTGCGGATTGTTTGTTCGACCAGCATCCGGCAATTCGCGCGTGCTTTCACCCTTCCCTCTCGGGAAAGCCTATGCCTGCACCCCACAGCCCCAACCAGAATCACCTCCTGGCCGCCCTGCCGGCGCCGGAGTTTGACCGCATCCTTCCGCACCTTGAGCTGGTGCCCATGCCGCTTGCAGAAGCCCTTTATGAGTCGGGTGGACGCCTCAACCACGTTTATTTCCCGACCACCTCCATCATCTCGCTGCTCTACGTGATGGAAGACGGCGCTTCGGCCGAAATCGCCGTGGTGGGCAACGAAGGGGTGCTGGGCATCGCGCTCTTCATGGGGGGCGAAACCACGCCCAGCCGGGCGGTGGTGCAAAGCGCCGGCTTCGGCTACCGGCTCAAGGCCAGCATTATCAAGCTCGAATTCAACCGCGGCGGCGCGGTGATGCACCTGCTCTTGCGCTATACCCAGGCGCTGATCACCCAGATGGCGCAAACCGCGGTATGCAACCGTCACCACTCGGTGGAACAGCAGTTGTGCCGCTGGCTGCTGCTTTCGCTTGACCGCCTGCCCGGCAACGAACTCTCCATGACCCAGGAACTCATCGCCAACATGCTTGGCGTGCGCCGCGAAGGTGTCACCGAGGCGGCCGGCAAGCTGCAGCGCGACGGCCTGATCCGCTATACGCGCGGGCGCATCACGGTGCTCGACCGGCCCAAGCTGGAGAAGACGGTTTGCGAGTGCTACGCGGTTGTCAAGAAGGAATTCGACCGGCTTCTGTCGGACATTCCGCGCGTCCCGCGCGCGCAGGACAGCGGCAATTGAATGCGCGGCGGCCCGGGCAGGTCGCCGCGTGGTCACGAGACCGGCTCAAGCCTCTGGAAGCGCTGCCATTCCGACAACTGTTTCTCGGCCTCATCGTGGCTAACGCCATAGGCCTCCTGGATTTGCGCCGAGAGGCGGTCACGCTTGCCCTGGACTCTTTCGAGTTCTTCTTCACCCAGCATGCTCCACTGCTCCTTGGCACGGCCCTTGAACTGGTTCCAGTTCACTTCTATCCGATCCCAGTACATTGCCTTGCTCCATCGAGTGCGGCCCGCAGGTCGGCGCAACAGCCGCCACGAATGTCCGCAGCCGGTGGATATCCGCAACTGCAAGGCTAGATTCGGTGCGAGTCGTCGTCTGTGCGGTGACGAACGGGTGCGCGCATTGCGGCGCGATTCGGCCAGCGGGCCAATCGGGTTATGTGTGCTGGCGCATAGACAGCAGCACCCGTTGGCCCAGAATCGCCTGAAATGATGACCCGACCGCTGACCAATCTCCTGATCGCCTCCCTGCCTCGCCCGGACCGCCTGCGCTTCGTGGCCGATTGCGAAACCGTGGAGCTGATCGGCACCGATGTGCTGGCCGAGCGCGGAGTGCGCCTGGCGCATGCCTACTTCCCGCTCGGCGCCTATATGTCGCTTGCAGCTCCCGG
Source organism: Burkholderiales bacterium (assembly GCA_947456845.1). Lineage (GTDB taxonomy): Bacteria > Pseudomonadota > Gammaproteobacteria > Burkholderiales > JAEUOS01 > JAEUOS01. The sequence goes on from CANGUJ010000276.1 coordinate 2,924, forward strand.
GGAATGCGGGGGCATTCTCGAAACCGCGATGGTGGGCAACGAGGGCATGTTCGGCATACCGCTGGCCCTGGGCTCAACGACCTCGCCCCTGCGCGCCACCATCATCGGCGGCGGCAGCAGCCTGCGCATCGGCGCGGCCGCGTTTCGCCGCGACCTGGCCGACAGCCATGCGCTGCGGCGCGTGATCAACGGCTACATCCACGTGACCCTCGGCCAGTTTGCCCAAGCGGCCAACTGCATGCACTTTCACATGATCGACGCACGCCTGGCTTGCTGGTTGCTGATGGCCGAGGACCGTGCCCATTCCGGCGAGTTGCACTTCACCCAAAACGCGCTGGCGGTGATGCTGGGCGTGCGCCGGGTCGGCATCACCGAAGCTGCGGGCATGATGCAGAAGCGGCAGTTGCTGCGCTACCGGCGCGGCACCATCACGATCCTTGACCGCAAGGGCCTGATCGCCATGTCATGCGGCTGCTACCAGGCCGCACGCGACATTTACGACGAAACCCTGGGCTGAATTGCCCGGCGCGGCGCGGCGCGGTGACGGAGGGGTCGTTGTGCTTGCCTGAGCCGCCGGCACCTCGATGCACCTGGCCGGCCAGCTGTTGAACTCGCTCACCGGAATCAGGACCGTGCATATCCCCTACAAGGGCTCGCCCGAAGTGGTCGGCGCCGTGGTCAAGAACGAAGTGGCGATCATGTTCCCCAATGCGCCAAACGCCGTGCCGCTGGCAAAAAGCGGCAAGCTCAAGCTGCTGGCGGTCACCAGCCCGAAACGCCGAGTCGCAGAAGGCGCTGGCCATGCCGGCGGTGCGCGAAAGCCTGGCCAAGCAGGGCTTCGACGTCATGGGCGGCCCGGCTGCGGACTTCGGCCAGTTCATGCGCGCCGAAATCGAGAAATGGACCCGCGTGGTCAATGGCGCGGGCTTGCCGAAGCTCTAGCCAGGCCGCCGCACCGGCCCGGATGTACCGGCGCCGGCACCCCCGTTCAACCGCCCAGGTAGTCGCGGGTGGCGGCCTGGTATTGGGCGGCGCGCGTGAGCGTTTCCATCAATCCTCGCGGCGCGAGGTTCTTCAGTTCGCTCGGGCGCGCGCCGTCGCGCACGGCCTGCATGGCATCGACCAAGCCCTGCACGGCGGCGTTGAAGGCCTGGTGCCCGGCCATCCATACCTTGACGCGGCGCGAGGCCAGATAGGCGTTGTCCGCCAGCTTTTCGCTGCACCCGGCAAGAATCAACGGCAAACGGGTGGCGGCGGCGATGCGGTCGAGTTGCTCGCGGCTTTCGAGGCCGGGCAGGAACAGCGCGTCCACACCCGCGGCTTCGTAGGCCGAAAACCGCGCGACCGCGTCTTCCACGCCGGTCAGCGTCGCCGCGCCGGTGCGGCCGAAAATCCCCATCGGCCCCGCGCCGCGCGCAGCCACGGCCGCGCGCATCTTGCCGACGCCTTCTTCCAGTGAGGTCAGCTGCGCCTTCTCCCCCGCGCCGTAGGCGCGCGGCAGGCGCGTGTCCTCGATGCTGATGCCCGCGACGCCGGCCGCCTGCAATTCCTCGACCGTGCGCATGACCGACAGCGCGTTGCCGTAGCCATGGTCGGCGTCGACGATCAGGCCGACCCGGCCGGCCCGGCACACGCGTCGCGCCTGCTCCGCCAGTTCGGTGAGGGACAGCAGGATCAGGTCCGGGGCGCCCAGCACGGCCAGCGCCGCCACCGAGCCGCCCATGATGCCGAGTTCGAAGCCCAGTTCATCGGCCACGCGCGCCGACATCGGGTCGAACAACGAGCAGGCCACCACGCATCGGTCGCCTGCCAGGATCTCGCGCAGCCGCGCGGGGCCGTTGCTTGGTGGCATGGGTGTCTCCCTGCTAGTTTTTCGGTTCGTAGTTCGTGACCCCGGCCAGGGCGGAAAGATCCTCCTGCCGGCCGCGCAATTCGATCACGTTTCGGTCCGGGTCGCGCAGGAACACCGACACATGGCCATCCGCGCCGAAAGACACCGGGCCCTGGGTGATGACGATGCCCTTCTCGTTGAGCGTGGCCATGGTCGCCGCGACCGAGGCCACGCGAAACGCCACATGCGTGTACCCCGCGTACTTGGCCGGCACGTCCATGAGGATATTCCTGCCGCCGTTGGCGTCATTGGCGTTGTAGATGAGGTTGATCTCGACCCCGTGCGGGTTCTTGATCACCACCACCGCGTCGCCGCTGGCGTACTGGACGGGCGCGAACCCGAACAGCGCGTAGAAGGCGATGGCGCGGTCGATGTCGGCCACGCGAATGCCTACATGGTCTATGGTCCGGATTTCAATCATGTCGGTCATGGCGGTTTTCCTGGAATAGTAGCCCGGCGCGGTAGCGTGCCGCATGCGCAAGCGCGAAGTGAAACACATTCCAAGGCACCGCCCCCGAGCGCCGCGCGGCCGGGCGGGGCGGCGGCGGCCAGCATGAAGACATAGCCGTTCAGGCGCGGATAGCCCGGCACCTGCTCCTGTGCCGTCGGGACGTTGGGAAACACCTTGTTGCGTTCCGGCTCGCTCATCGCGATGGCCTTGAGGCGACCCTGCCGGATGAGGGGGGCCGCGCTCTGCACCGTCATGATCACCATGTCGACATGCCTGCCACCCAGCGCGGTGAGCAGGTCCGTGCCGCCGTCAGAAGGCGCGCTGGCCGTGCCGCCAAGCGCGCGAGGCCGGATTGCCGAATCATGCCGTGTGTCCGTTCATGGGCCGCTTGAGCCGCGCATATTACCCACTCGCCGTCCCTGCCGGCACGCGCGGTTGACGTGGAGCGCCCCTGCTCCCAGAATCGGGGCACGCAACAGGCCAAACCAAAAGGGCAACATCAACACCATGCGTCCCATCGCCTGCGTCGTGCTGGCCGTGATCCTTGC
>CANGUJ010000277.1 GCA_947456845.1 Burkholderiales bacterium
CGCTGGTCTCGGCGGTGGACAGGAAACTCTTCTTGAAGGCGGCCAGGTTGAGTTCACGCTTGAGCGCCGCGGCGATGAAGGTCGATACCGCGCCGACGGCGGCGCCCTCGGTCGGCGTGAAGATGCCGCCGTATATGCCGCCGAATACCACGACGAAAATCGCCACCACCGGCCAGATGTCGACGAGCGCGCGGCCCCGGTCGCCCCAGCTGGCGCGCGGCTGCGCCGGCCCGAGGGCCGGATTGCGCGCCACCTGCACCGCGATGGCGATGCAGTAGCCCAGCGCGGCGATGATGCCGGGAATGAAGGCCGCGGCAAACAGCTTGGCGATGTTCTGCTCGGTGAGGATGGCGTAGATCACCAGCGGCACAGAGGGCGGGATCAGGATGCCCAGGGTGCCGCCCACCGCGAGCGTGGCCGTGGACAGGCGCCCCGAATAGCCGTAGCGTGTCATTTCCGGCAAGGCGACCTGCGCCATCGTGGCCGCCGTGGCAACCGACGAGCCGCAGACCGAACCGAAGGCCGCACAGGCCAGCACCGCGGCCATCGCCATGCCGCCCTTGAAGTGGCCGATCAGCGAATTGGCGAAACGAAACAACGAACGCGACAAGCCCCCCTGGGTGGCAAATTGACCCATCAGGATGAACAGCGGGATCACCGACAGGTCGTAGACCGAAAAGCGGGCGTAGGCGGCGCTCTTGAGATGGTTCAAGAGGGGGCCTTCACCGCCGATGATCCAGTAGCCCACCACCCCGGGGATGAACATCGCGGCCGCGATCGGCACGCGCAGCACCATGAGGAGCAGCATGCCGCCGAACATCAGCCCGCCGATCGCCATCGGACTCACGCCGCGTCTCCCTCGCGCGGCGCCAGGGCATCGGCCGCGGTCACCAGGGCGGCCAGCACCGAAACCACCAGCCCGGGCATCATGCCCGCATAGCCCCACCAGATGGGCACGCCCATGATCATCGAGGTTTCGGCGTTCGCGCGGACGGCGGCGAGACCCACGCCAGTGCGCCAGGTGATCAGGGCCATCATGGCCGCCACCAGCAGGGCGCCGGCGGCGTCGAGCGCGGAACGGGTGCGCGCGGAGGTCTTGGCGGTGAAGAAGTCGACGATGATGTTGCCGCCGCGCAACTGGCAGATCGGCAGGAACAGGCCGACGCATATCGCGCAACCGAGCTGGACGAGTTCGAAATCGCCCTGGATCGGCTTGCCGGTCGCCGCGCGGCCGACGATGCTCCACGCCGACATCAGCGCGATGCCGGTGATCACGATGCCGCCGCCGTACGCGCACAGGCGCGCCAGCAGGTCCACAACCCCGCCGAATCCGCGCCGCTCAAACACATCTCTGCTCATGACTTTCCCCGCGGCCACGGTTCGGGCCGGTTCGGATCAGTAGGTGGACCGTCCGCCCGAAAGGTCGAACGCGGCCCCGGTGGAAAACGAACACTCCTCCGACGCCAGCCAGGCGACCATGGCCGCGATTTCCTCGGGCAGGCCGAAGCGCCCGAGCGGTATCTTCGACAGCATGAAATCGATGTGTTCCTGGCTGATCTGGTCGAAGATCGCGGTGCGCACCGCGGCCGGCGTGATGCAATTGATGCGAATGCCGGTTTTCGCCACTTCCTTCGCAAGCGACTTGGTCAGCGCGATGACCCCGGCCTTGGAAGCGCTGTAGGCGCAGGCATTGGGGTTGCCGTCCTTGCCCGCGACCGAGGCGATGTTGATGATCCGGCCGTAGTTGCGCGCGGTCATGTGGGGCAGCAGGGCCTGCATGCAGTTGAACGTGCCGGTGAGATTGATGTCGATCACCGATTGCCAGTCCGCGGGCGTGTAGTTCACCGCCGGAACGGCCGGCCCCGCGATGCCGGCGCTGTTGACCAGGATGTCGATGGCGCCGAACTCCCGCACCGATCCGTCGCATGCGGCCCTGACCGCCGCATGGTCTGCTACGTCGACCATGAACTTGCGCACCGGACCCTCGGGCGCGAGATCGAAGGCGGCCTGATCCAGCGCTTCCTGCTTCAGGTCCCACAAGGCCACGTCGGCGCCCGACTGCAGGAGGCGCTTGGTGATCGCGTAACCCAGTCCGCTGGCCCCGCCGGTGACGACAGCCTTGCGGCCCTGCAGATTGATCTGGTTGACCTGCATCTAGGACTTTCCCTCAGGATTCGCAAAACGCGCTTCAAACAGCGCGCCCGGCAGGCAGCACCGCTGCGCCTGCGAGTTTACTCCGCCCGTCAGGCGCGGCCAAACAGCCACGCGTGGCGCTACACTTGCGGCGCCGCCGGGAACCAGACCAAAGCCGCCCCATGATCAATCTCAAGGACATCCTCTACGTTCGCCTTGGCACCCGCGACCTCGAAGGCGCGGCGCGCTATGCACAAACCATCCTGGGCCTCGAGCCGGTCGCCGCGCCCGGCAACAGCAAGAACGGACAAACGCGCTATTTCAGGAGCGACGCCCGCGAACACACCCTGGCGTACTTCGACGGCGACCCCGCGGACCACACCGCCGGGTTCGAGGTGGCGAGCGAAGCCGACCTCGACGCGGCGGCATCCGAACTCGAACGCCTGGGCCATGCCGTCCGGGTCGGCACCGCCGCCGAAGCGGCGGCGCGCGGCGTGGAGGCCTTCATCAACTTCCGCGACCCGAGCGGCAACTCGCTTGACCTGGCCATCAAGCCCTTTTTCAGCGGCAGGCGCCACTTTCCTTCGCGCGACGCCGGCATCACCGGGTTTTCGCACATTGGCCTGCGCACTACGGACGCGCCACGCGACGAGGCTTTCTGGACCCAGGTGCTGTCGGCGCGGGTGTCGGACCGCATCGGCGCGGCACCCCTGCTGCGCATCGACCAGGTGCACCACAAGATCGCGCTGTTTCCCTCCGCCTTTCCCGGCATCCAGCATGTCAACCACCAGGTGGCGGAAGTCGACGACATCATGCGCTCGGCCTATTTCCTCAGGGAAAACGGCATCCGCATCGTGTTCGGGCCGGGGCGCCACCCCACCTCGGGCGCGCGTTTCGTCTACTTCGAAGGCCCGGACGGCATGATCTATGAGTACTCCTGCGGGGTGCGCCTGGTGACCGACGAGAACGAGCAGCCGCGCCAATTTCCCTTCAAGCCGAGCTCGTTCTGCATGTGGGGCTCGAAACCCGACATCCCGGAGTTCCGCGACTGAGACGCGGGGCGCATTCCCGCCGCCGTGCGCCCCGCACGCTCAGACGAGGCCGTGGTAGGAGCCGCCGTCCAACTGCAACAGCTGGCCCGAAATGAAGCTTGCCTGCACGCTGCACAGGTAGGCGCAGGCATCGCCGAACTCCTTGGGCGTGCCGAAACGCTTGGCGGCGATCGAGTCGGCGATCCGCGCGCGCGCCTCTTCCATCGTGATGCCGTGCTCGCGCATCATGCGCTCGGCCATGTAGCGCTGGCGATCGGTATCGATGCGCTCGGGCAGGAGATTGTTGATGGTCACGTTGTCCTTCGCGACTTCGAGCGAGAGCGACTTGGAGAACGCGGTCAGGCCGGCGCGGGCGCCGGTGGACAGGGCCATGGGCGGGCGCGGCGACTTCACCATCGCCGAGGTGATGTTGATGATGCGACCGAACTTGCGCTCGCGCATGCCGGGCACGAAGGCACGGATCAGCAGGGCCGGGGCCAGCATGTTGGCCTCCAGCGCCGCGATCCATTGATGATGATCCCAGTCTGACAGCTTGCCCGGCGGAGGGCCGGCGTTGTTGTTGACCAGGATATCCGCATCAGGGCAGGCCGCCACCAGGGCGGCGCGGCCGGCCTCGGTGGTAATGTCCGCGGCCACGCCATGGACGACAGCGCCGGTTTCCGCCGCGAGCTCCCCGGCGACCTTCTTGACCCTGGCGGCGTCGCGGCCGTTGATGTGGACGATGCAGCCTTCACGCGCCAGCGATGCGGCACACGCCAGGCCCAAGCCCTGCGTGGATGCGCACACCACCGCTTTGCGTCCCTTGATTCCTAGATCCATTGGGTCTTCCTTTTCCGGTTGTTGTGGATTGCCTGAAATGAAACCCGCGCGCGCTCAGGCGCCGCGCATGGCCGCGGACACCACCAGTTGCGCCTCGGTGCAGACCCGGGTGGTGTCGCCATAGTGCTTGGCCAGCAGCATCGTGGACTTGTCGGCGTCGCGCGCGAGCGCCGCCTCCCTCCAAAGGCGGTGCTCCTGTGCCTCATCCTTCCGGCCGCGCTGCGTGAGGTAGGCCAGGGGGCGGTACATCTTGGAAGCATCGCGCAGCGACGGCCGCATCTCCGTCAGCATCGGGCTGTCGCAGGCGCCGATCAGGGCGGCATGGAATGCGGAATGGGCCTCGACATCGGCTTCGTTGAGACGGTCGCAGGCGGCGGGAACCAGGACCAGCGTATTGGCCAGCCGGTGGTGCGCCGCCAGCAGGCCGGCCTCCCATTCGACATCCCCGAACTCGCGGGAGCGCACCAGGGCCACGCTTTCGACGGACACGCGCACCAAAGTGAGATCGCGCTGCTCTTCCGCCGTCATCGCGGTGACGGCAAAGCCCCGCTGGGACTGCATCTTCACCAGTTTGCCGCCTGCCAGCTGGGACGAGGCTTCCCGGAGGATGTTCAGGCTCGCGCCGTAGTCGGACGCCATGGATGCGCGCTGGCGGCGCTGGCCCACACGCAGGCGGCCGCCGAGGATACCGGCGCGGATGCGCTGATAAACGCTCGCTGCCGAGGTCTTGGCACTGCCGGTGTTTGCCATGCGCAAAGTTTAGTGCGGGTAACGAACATCGGCATTTTTTTCGAGAAGATTTTTCGCGTTTCAAAATCTGCTTTTCAAGTGTCGATGCCGGGACGTTACTCAAAAAGCCGACCCCACGTTTGCGTGTCGCAACAACACGCAAATTTTTTGAGCGCGGGGAGGAGACACCATGCCACGCGCGACCCACGATTCACGCCACCGTACGGTGCTCGGCGGCATCGCTGGCGGACTGCTCGGCATGAGCGCCGGCAAGAGCACGCCCATCAACGCCAGCGCAGGCCTGCTGCCGTACCGCTCTGGCAGCAGTCGCGCGCGCTGCGCAGCCGCCTGGACCTGTCGAAACATACGACATGCGCCTTAATGGGCATGCAGGTCGGCAGCTACCGCCAGTCGCGCGACGCGGTCGCCTGGCTCAGGGCGCGCAGAGCGCGCTTCATCGACATGCCCGCCGAACTCAGCCCGGGGATAGACTATGTCGCCCATGTGCGCAATCCGGAGGAGCACTGGCTGAGACTTTTCTATTACATTGAGCAGGTTGGCTTGGACAGTCGCGCGCGGCCCGCCGGTGTGCGCCGGCCGATGCAGAACCCCTGGCGGGAGGCTTTCGACCCCCTGCCCGACACCTACGTCGATCAAGTCTTTCAGGGACCGCCGGGCTGAAAACATCCACCGCTTCGCATCGGGATCATCATGGAACAAACACAGGAAATGAGCAAATTCGGCATCGGCCAATCGGTCTCGCGCTTCGAGGATCCCCGCCTCTTGCGCGGACGCGGCCGGTTTGTCGACGACATCAACCAGCCAGGCCAAGCCTACGCGGTGATCCTGCGTTCCCCGCACGCACATGCGGCGATCCGCTCGATCAACCTGGCTGCCGCGAACGCGGCGCCGGGCGTGCTCGCCATCTACACCGGCGAGGACGTCATCAAGGATGGCCTGGGCACCATGACGGTAGCCCTGCCGCGCAAGCGCCCGGACGGCTCGCCGATGTTCGCCCGGCCGCACCGCGGCCTCTCCAGCGGACGGGTGCGCTACGTCGGCGACCCGGTA
>CANGUJ010000278.1 GCA_947456845.1 Burkholderiales bacterium
CCCTGCCACCAGACCAGCACCAGGGGCACCGCCGCGGCGGCGCAAGCCGCCGCTGCCCCGCCCCACCAGGCCATGCCTGCCACCGTGGCTGCCGCCACGCTTCCTTCAGTCCATTGCGCTTTGCCCATGGGCCTGTTGATTCCTCTGAAAAGTACCGGCGTCCGGTGTATCCTCGCGCCTGCAGGCATGCGCACGAAAAGTGGCATGATTCCCAGGTCGCAGCGCCCCGCCCCTGCAAGAAATCAGGAATGGATTGCGGCGATCTACGAGAAGATTATTGGGGCAACATGTCCGGCCTTATCGACCGAATATGGGTGAAATTGCAGTCCTACTCACATTTATCCCGTTGCGCTGCCCGGCGCGGAGCGCACCTTGACTGACTTTCTGCCCCCCGCCGACCCACGGAACAGACCCCCGGAATCCGGGCGCAAGACCGAGGAACGCGCCGGCCCGTCCGGCGGCTCCCGGTCGCCGTACTCCAGGCAGCTGGGCATCACCAGCCGCTTCAAGGCCCTCGCGCAAAACGCGCCGGAGGCGGCGGGCGCCCGCGCGCCGATGCGCATCCTCTGCGTGGAGGATTCGGACATCGATTTCGAGTTGATGCAGTACGCCCTGCGCTCCGCGGGCCTCGCCCACACGGCGACGCGGGTCGAAGACGAGGCCGGCATGAGCGAGGCACTGGCCGCCGGCACCTGGGATGTGGTCATTTCCGACCACAACCTGCCGCGCTTCTCGTCGGCCGCCGCGCTCAAGGTCCTGCGGCGGGTGGAGCCGGACACGCCATTCCTGATCGTCTCGGGCGCCATCGGCGAGGACGCCGCCGTGGCGGCGTTGCAGGCCGGCGCCGACGACTACCTCATGAAGAACAGCCTGAAACGGCTGGCGCCCGCGATCGAGCATGCCCTCGCCGCCGCCAACGACAGGCGCAAGCGGCGCGCGGCGCAGGACGAACTGCGCGACTCCCTCGACTACCTGCGGACGGTGCTGACGGCCTCGCCGATCGCCATCATCACGCTCGACAGCAACCTCCGCATCAGCCTCTTCAACGCCGCCGCCGAACGGATCTTCAGGATCGACCGCGACGCCATCGGCGCGACCCCGCAATCGATCACCGATCCGGCCAACCAGCGTGTGCTCGAACGCCTGCGCGATGCGATCCGCCACGGGCCGGTGCAAAACATCGAGGAGACGTGGATACGCGGCGACGGGGCGGCGCGCGACTTCACGTTCGCGGCCGCTCGCCTGGGCGAAGACGAATCGGCCGGCGCGGTTGTATTCGTTGCCGACAACACCGAGCAAAAGCAGGCGGAGCTCACTCAGCGCGAGACCGAAACCCGCTTCGCCGCGATATCGGAAAACCTGCCGGGCGTGGTGTTCCAGATGCTCGCCCGTCCCGCGCAACGCCTGCTCCTGATGCCGTTCGTGAGCGCGGGCGCCACCCACCTGTTCAACATCGCGCCCGCCGATTTCCTCGCCAATCCATCGCGCTTCACCGACCTGCTGGATCTGGTCGACCGCGAGCACATGTTCGATGCGCTCAATAAGGCGATCGACACCGGCAGCTTCCTGGAAGGCCAGTGGCAGATCGCGCGCGCCGACGGCAGCCGGCGCTGGATACAGCTATCGGCCACCGCCCGCGAGGCCAACGGCGGCAACTGGCTTTTCGACGGCATCATCACCGACATCACGCCGCAGAAGGAGACCGAGCGCGAACTGACCAGTTCGCGCGAGGAGCTGCGCGAACTCACAGCCCACATCGAGGCGCTCAAGGAGGAGGAGCGGCGCGCCGTCGCGCGGGAGATCCACGACGACATCGGCAGCACCCTGGCGCGCATGAAGGCCGACCTCGCCTGGCTGGCGCGCCATCACGGCGACAACGCCGAGATCGCCGCCAAGATCGCCTCGATGACAGAGCTCGCCGACGGCGCCGTGCAGACCGCGAATCGCATCGTGCAGGCTCTGCGGCCCGGCATCCTCGACTACGGCATCGCACCGGCGCTGGAATGGCAGGCGAAGGACTTCGCCAGCCACAACGGCATCGAGGTCAGCTTCGAAACCAACGATGAGGAGCTCGTCCTCGACATCGAGCAATCGACCGCGCTGTTCCGGGTGTTCCAGGAGTCCCTCACCAACGTGTCGAAGTACGCCAGGGCCACGCGGGTGGAGACCGAACTGTTCGCCACGCCCACCAGCGTCACCCTGGAGGTGCGCGACAACGGCGCGGGCTTCCGCGCCGGCGACCTGATGAAGCCGACGTCCTTCGGCATCCGCGGCATGATGGAGCGGGTGCGCGCCCTGGGTGGCTGGCTTGACATCAGCGGCCCGGCCGGCAAGGGAACCACGGTCATGCTGTCGATCCCGAGGCGCCGTCCGGGCGCCGCCGGCGCTGCCGCCACGGACAGCGAGCAGGAAGCGGCTGCCGGCGCCCCCTACCAGACACGCTCCTTGCTGGACGCCACTACAACCTACCGACAGGGAACCACCACATGATTCGCGTCCTGATCGCCGACGACCACGCGATTGTCCGCAAGGGACTGGTGCAGATCGCCTCCGAGAGCCGCGAGATCGAAATGCGCGGCGAGGCCTCCGAGTACAGCTCGCTCATGAAGCTGATGAAGGAGGAGCCCTGCGACGTGCTGTTGCTCGACATATCGATGCCCGGCAAGAACGGCATCGACGTGCTCAAGATAGTGCGCGAGCAATACCCCAAGGCGCATGTGCTGATCCTCTCCATGTATCCCGAAGACCAGTATGCGATCCGCGCCCTCAAGGCCGGGGCCGCCGGCTATCTCACCAAGGACAGCGCCCCGGAGCGCTTGGTCGAGGCGATCCTCTCGGTATCGAAGGGCAAGAAGTACATCACCCCGAAGGTCGCGGAAATGCTGGCCACCCACCTGGTGACCGACACCGACGGCGCGCCGCACGAACTGCTCTCCGACCGCGAATTCCAGACCATGCGACTGATCGCCTCGGGAAGGCAGTTGTCGCAGATCGCCGACGAGCTCTCCCTGTCACCGAAGACCGTGTCGGTCTATCGCGCCCGGGTGCTCGAGAAAATGCAGCTCAAGAACAACGCCGAGATCACGCACTACGCGATCAAGCACGGGCTGGTCGAATAACCTCACGTCGCCACCGTGGCGCACACCGTGTTGCCGTTGCCGCTGTACTCCACGGCCGCGAAGCTCAGCATGCGCGACATGGCGATGCCGCGGCCGTGGCTGTCGAACGCCCGATCCGGGCTCATTTCAAGGTAGGACGGCCAGTCGAAGCCGCTGCCCTGGTCGACGATGGTGAAGGTGATGGCGTCGGCCAGGCGGCGCATGCACACCGTGGCGAAGCGCCTGGCGTTTTCCGGCAGGGCCAGGCGCCTGTCGACTTCATCGCGCCAGGTGCCCTTCTCGTTGAGCGCGGATTTCTCCCGGTACGTGATGCCGAGGTTGCCATGCTCGACCGCGTTGACCATGAGCTCGGTCAGGCCCAACACGGTCTGGTCGGGGTTGGGGCAGGCGCGCGCCAAAAGCGATGCCAGCCGGCGCGCCTCGCCCAGGGTACGGAAACGGAACGCACCCTCGATCAGCGTACCCGGATCGAGCCTGTCGTCGGCCAGCGCCAGCCGGTTGCGCCGATGTTCGAGCGCTGCCTCGACGATCGCCAGCAGCACTTCGCGCTCGAACGGCTTGGTCAGGTAGTAATAGGCCCCCTGACGCAGCCCTTCGGCCACCTGTTCCTTGCCTGCTGCTGCGGTCTGCATGACCACCGGCAGCGATACGAAGCGCGGATCGGCGCGCAGCTTCCCGAGCAGCTCCATGCCGTTCATCACCGGCATCATGCGGTCAAGCAGGACGGCGTCGAATCCGTCCGGGTCGGCATCGAGCATCTTCCATGCTTCCAGGCCGTTTTCCGCGCTCGCCGTGGTGTACGCCGGCGAGTCGAGATGCACGGCAAGAATCTCCAGATTCAGCGGCTCATCGTCCACCAGCAGGATGCGCGCGCTGTCGGTCATGATGATCGGGGAGGACGCCAGGGTCGTAGTCATGTTGTTGCTCCTTGATGCTTGAAACCGGACGACTGGTCAGCGGGGAAAGGCCCGGGCGCCGCGGCGCGCGTCGGCTCGCTTGCCGGGAGCCATACGCGAAATGTCGTCCCGGCATCGGGCGCTGGATTGTTGGACGCCCGGATCGTGCCACCGTGGGCGGCCACGATCTCGCGGCAGATGGCCAGGCCGAGGCCGGTGCCGCCGGCGCCCGTCTTGGTTTTAGAGGACTGGACGAACTTTTCGAAAACGGTCTCCAGCTCATGCTCCGGGATGCCGACGCCGGTGTCGCTGACGCTGATCTGCACGCCGGCCGGCAGTTCGGCGGTCCCCGCCAGCAGTTCGCATTCGATACGGACCGTGCCCGCGTCGGGCGTGAACTTGATGGCATTGGAAAGCAGGTTGCGCACCACCTGCAGCATGCGCAGGGAATCGATCGATGCGGCGGGTGCGCCGCCCACCTCAGGCAAGACCTCGATGCTGCGGGAACGCGCGAGCGCCTCGACTTCCGCGACTGCCTCGCCGATCAGGGCGCCCAGGTCGGTGCGCTGGCGGTTCATGGACATCTTGCCCGCCTCCAGCTTCGACAGGTCGAGCAGGTCATTGAGAAGCGCCAGCAGACGCGAGCCGCTCTTCTTGATGTTGTTGAAGTAGTGCAACAGCTTGGCGGCGTCGACCCGGTCGATCTTCTCCACGCCGAAATTGGCGAAGCTGATGATCGCGTGCATCGGGGTGCGCAGCTCGTGCGACATGTTGGCCAGGAATTCGCTCTTGGCCAGGTTGGCGCTCACGGCGACCCGGCGGGCCGCCTCGGCCTCGTCGCGCGAGCGCTCGGCCTGGATGCGCTGGCGTTCGGCCTCACGGGTGGCCGTTTCAAGACCGGCGGTGCGCTGCTCGACAAGCTGCGCCAGGTTGTCGCGGTGGCGCTTGAGCTCCTCCTCCGCAAGCCGGGCGGCATGAATGTCGGAAGCCGTGCCGGACGTCATGGTCGGCATGCCGCTGGCATCGCGCGTGGCGATGCCGCGCAGCCGCAGCCAGCGATAGGCGCCGCCGGCGGTGCGAAACCGCACTTCCCACATCACCGCACCGTTGCCGGCGAGCATCTCGTCCACGGCCGCAAGATGCATGGCCATGTCCTCGGGATGGATCAACGTGAGCCACTCGGCGCGCTCGCGCGGCATGCCGCCTGGCGCATAGCCGAGAATCTCGTCAAAGCGGTCCGAGAGATAAATCTCCCCGCCGGCGATGTCGAGCTCGAAGACTCCGTCGTTCGAACCGTCCATGGCCCGCTTGTAGCGCACCTGCATGGCGCGCAATTCCTCGCTCGCCAGGCGCGCATCGTTGACATCCGAAGCCGTTCCCGAGGTCATGACCGGGGTGCCGGCGGCGTCGCGGATGGCCCGTCCGCGCACGCGCAGCCACCGGTAGGAACCATCGCCTGTACGGAAGCGCGATTCCCAGGTGACGGTCTGGCTGCCTTCGACCATGCTCTCGATGTGCAACCGGTGCGCCGCCAGGTCATCGGGATGGATGGCCTTGAAGACCGCCGCGAGCGTTCTTGGCAGGTCCGAATGTTCAAGGCGCAGCATTTCGCCGACGCGGTCGGAAACGAAGAACTTTCCGGACTTCATGTCGGCCTCCCAGATCGCGTCGCTCGCACCTTCGATCGCCCGGGCGTAGCGCTCCTGCGACTCGCGCAACGCCTCCTCGGCCGCGCGCCGGGA
>CANGUJ010000279.1 GCA_947456845.1 Burkholderiales bacterium
CGCATCGTCAACGAATCCACCGACCACGGCGGGCTGTACCACATGACCGACGCCGCGCAGATGCGCGAGGCCTTCACCCGGCGCAACATCGCCAAGGAGCGCGCCGAGTGGCTGTTCAACTACGACCCGCTCACCGTCCCGCTCGGCTGACAGGACGCGGGCGCCCGGCAGCATTTGCCGAATAGGCCGGAAAACACCGCTTTTCGTAACGGATGCATCCGGAAAAGCGGGTGCCAGAATGATGTCATCGAACTTGGATCGCCGACCTGGGCTGCGGTGTGGGCCGCGCATAGTCCGGCATCCCTGCCGGCTCCTGGCTCGAATAGGGTCCCGCTTCGCGTCAGGAGGATAGGGCGCCAAGACGAGGGGCACTTGAGATGCGGCCACCTGTATCGCCTGCCCAGTTGCGACGCAGGCCGGGGCGAGGCATATCGGGGTCTCTGGCGGGCGGATTTGCCGTTGACAAAGCAGCGAAGATGAAATGACCGACCAAATCGATTTCAAGAGCAAACGTGCCTTGGTGATTGACGACTTCCCTGGCATGCGGACGGCGTTCAAGGCGGCGCTGGCCAGCTTCGGCATGAGCCGGGTCGACCTCGCCGCATCCGGCGACGAAGCGCTGATGCGCGTGAAGAACACCAAGTACGACATCATCATCAGCGATTACAACCTCGGCGATGCGAAAGACGGGCAGCAGGTCCTGGAGGAGATGCGTTATCGCAAGTTGATCACCCTGGGAACGGTGTACCTGATGGTGACGGCCGAGAGCGTCTATGAGCGGGTGGTGGCCGCCGCGGAGCTCGCGCCCGACGACTACCTGATCAAGCCTTTCAATGGCGAGATCCTGCGCAACCGCCTGGAAGCCATTCTGTTCAAGAAGCAGGCTTTCCGCGAAGTCCACAAGAGCTTCGCCAACGGCGACCTCGAACGAGCGCTCAGCGAGTGCAACGTGGTCATCAAGACCAATCCGAAATGCCTGGTCGATGCGATGCGGCTCAAGGGCGAGATACTCATCGCGATGGGTGACTTGCAGGCCGCCGGCGAGCTCTACAGCGAAATTTCCGCCATGCGCGCCGTGCCGTGGTCGCGACTGGGCCTGGCCAAGACCCTGCATCTGCAGCGCAAGGAGGAGGAAGCCGAGGAAGTGCTTTCGTTGGTTCTGGAAAACCATCCTGGCCTGGTGGCCGCCTACGACCTGCTCGCGGACGTGCAGCTCGCGCAGAACCGCTCCATGGACGCGCAGGCAACCCTGACCCGCGCCACCCAGGTGTCGGCCAAGTCGGCGCGTCGCCAGCGCAGGCTCGGCGAGGTGGCTTACCAGAACAAAGACCTCAAGACCGCGGAAGTGGCGTTCAAGGGGGCCATCGAGAAGGGCAGATATTCGGTGTTCGCCAACCCCAACGATGTCGGCAGCTTGGCCCGGGTGTACCTGGAGCAGGATCAGCCGCGCGCCGCGGGAGAGGTGCTCATCGCCAATGCCAAGCAGCTCGCCGAGAACGACGAAGGCAAGCTGGTCAATCTCGTGGTCAAGAGCGCGCTCAGCAGCAAGAACGGCAATCAGCGCGAAGCGCAGGCGCTCGTCCAGGAAGCCCTGCGCCTGAGGAAGGCGGCCGGCGGGCGTTGCTCGCCGGATTTGGCCATGGACATGGTCCAGGTCTGCGTCGGCCTCGGCATGGAGCAGGAGGCCGGGCAGTTGCTCGAGGAAGTGGCGAGTAACGCGCACGACAGCACCGACCTGCTCAACAGGGCGAAGGACATCTACCGGGACGCAGGAAAGGAATCGGTTGCGCAAACCATCCTGCAGAAAGCCACTGGCAAGGTTGCGCAACTCTCGAAGCAGGGCGCCCTCTTGATGCAGGCCGGTGACCTGGTGCAGGGCGCGGACCTTCTCAAGAAGGCAAGCGAGGCCGCGCCGCGCAATCCGCGCGTGCTGATGAACGCTGTGTGGGCCACCTTGCGCCTGATCGCGCAGCACGGAAATTCCGGAGGCCGGCTTGGCAACGCCAAGCGCATGCTCGGCGATGCGGCGGAACTGGCGCCGGACCACCCCCGACTGGCCGAACTGCGCAGCGCCATGCGCGAGGTGGAAAAAAGGCTCAAGGCGCCGGAACTCAACGTCGCCTGTGTGGAATGAGGAGTCGATCGAATGCATGAAACGGCCCAGCTGGATCAAGATGTTCCCATGGACGATCTGAAGGACGAGGATCTCTATGCGGCCCTGCTCCACGAGATGAAGAACAACCTCGTGCTCATGGCCATCACCATGGACCAGGTGCCCCGGACCGGCGCGCCCGACCACGATCAGCCGCTTAACGAAGCACGCCGCCTGTGCCAGCGCGTCTCCGAAAGGCTGATGCAGGCGCTCATGATCTACAAGAGCAATGTCGGCGGGCTGATCTTGAACGCCATGGACGCCTATTCGCCGGAGGACTTCGTGGCCGAGATGGCCATCCAGGCGCGCTACCTGCAAACCCCGCTGCAGGTGGACACGGTGGTGGAGGAAGGTGTGCCCTCCCTTTGGTTCTTCGACCGGAACATGCTCGAGCTCGCGCTCGTCAACGCGGTGCACAATTCGATCAGCTACGCGCGCTCGCGCGTGGTGATCCGCGCGCGCATGGACGGCGACATGCTCTGCATCTCGGTGGAGGACGATTCGGACGGCTATCCGGCGCACATCCTTAAGGCGGTCGCCGAGAACAAGCCGCTCACCAGCAACGGGACCGGCTTGGGCCTGCGCTTCGCCAACCTGATCGCCAGGGCGCACACGAAGAACGGCACGTGCGGCGCGCTGTCCTTGCGCAACGACAACGGTTCGGTTTTCGAGATGCGGGTGCCCTGACCGGGGCCTGCGCGAAAACGCGCTTCAACCGCGCGCGAAGTGCGCCCGCAGCAGGGCGGCCAGTTCGCGCGGCTTTTCCTCCGGGATGAAGTGCCCGCAGTCGGCGATCACCGCGCCGGTCACATCGTCGGCGACTTCGCGCAACGCCGCCTCCGGCTCGCCGCCGCGTCCGCGCGCCTCGGCGCGCCCGCCGCCCACACCCAGCACCGGCATGCTCAGGCGCAGTCCGGCGGCCAGCAGGGCGCGGTTGTCCTCGATGTCCCTGGGCATGTTGCGATAAAGAGCCAGCCCGGCGCGCAGCGCGCCGGGCTGCGTATAGGTGCGCAGGTATTCCGCGATGTCGGCCGCCCCGATGGCGCCGCGCTGCCAGGAGAAGGATTCGTAGAACCATCCGAGGTATTCGCGCTCGCGGCCCTGCACCAGTGCTTCGGGCAGGTCGGGCGTCATGTGGAAGGCATGGTGCCAGCGTTTGCCGCCCTGGGAGAAGTCCGGCCCGATCCCAGGCGGCGTGACGTCGAGAATGGCCAGGGTGCGTACCGCCTCGGGGTGTGCGGCGGCCAGCGCAAAGGCCACCGGGCCGCCCCAGTCATGGCCCACCAGGTGCCATTGCTTCAAGCCGAGCGTGTCCGTCAGGAGTTCCTGCAGGTCGGCGGCCAGCGTCTTCTTGTCGTATCCCTGCGCCGGGCGCGAGCTGTCGCCGAGACCGCGCAAGTCCGGCGCGATGACGCGATAGCCGTCGGCAAGCAGGGGGATCACATGGCGCCACTCGTACCAGGTGGAAGGCCAGCCATGCACCAGCACGACCGGATCGCCGCGGCCGGCGCTGACGTAGTGCAGGGCGACGCCGGACAGGCGGGCGTGGTGATGTTCGATCGCGGTCATGGAGGGAAGCCGGCGCAGGGCGCTGTCGAATGCGAGTTCTGGGTAACATAGCGCAATTGACCGCCGCCTGCTCGCGCCCTCCCGGTCAGCGCCGGGCGGCATCTGGAGACGCCATGTCCGTGCACTTGACGCCCGAGCAGGTCAGCGCCTACCACCGCGACGGCTATGTCTTTCCGGTCCGCGTGCTGGAGAGCGGCGAGGCCGCGCACTATCGCCGCTGCCTCGAGACCCACGAGGCGCAGGCTGGCCGCCCGCTGCAGGGCAATTTCCGCCACAAGACCCACCTGCTGTTCACCTGGGCCGACGCGCTGGTGCACCATCCGGCCATCCTGGATGCGGTGGAGGGCGTGATCGGCCCGGACATCCTGTGCTGGACCACCAACTTCTTCATCAAGGAAGCCGCCAGCCCGGGGTTCGTCTCCTGGCACCAGGACTCGACCTACTGGGGGCTCGACCCCGATGACGTCATCACCGCCTGGGTGGCCTTCACCGATGCGACGCCTGAAAACGGCTGCATGCAGTTCATCCCCGGTTCGCACAAGATCGATCAACTGCCGCACGTGGATACCTTCCACCGCGACAACCTCCTCTCGCGCGGCCAGGAAATCGCCGTGGAGGTGGACAAGTCCAGGGCGGTCGGCATTCCGCTTGAGGCCGGCGAGATGTCGTTGCACCACATCAAGCTGGTGCACGGCTCGGACGCCAACCGCACACACGACCGGCGCATCGGCCTGGCGATCCGCTACATTCCCACCTACGTGCGGCAGACCAAGGTGCGCGACAGCGCAATGCTGGTGCGCGGCACCGACAAGTACCATCATTTCGACTACGAGCCGCGCCCCGCGGCCGACCTCGATGCCGCCGCGCTTGCGGCCCACAGCGAGTCGGTCAACCGGCAGGTCAAGGCGCTCTACCAGGGGACCGACAAGCAGGAATTCCGCGCCTGAACCGCGCCCGGCGGTCGCGTCGCATGTCACACAGGAGGCTTGCATGACACCCGAACAAATCCTCGCCATTGCGCCGCGCGTGCTGACCCAGGCGCAGCGCGAAGCCTACTTCAACGACGGCTACATCCTGCTGCCGGCCATCATCGGCGACGAATGGGTCGCCCGCCTGCGTGCGGCCACCGAGGAACTCGTCGAGCGCAGCCGCAAGATCAGCGTGTCCGACCGCATCTTCGACCTGGAGCCCGACCACCGCCCGGATGCGCCGCGCCTGCGCCGGGTGAGCAACCCGGTGGAGCAGCATCCGGTGTTCTGGGAGTATGTGAACAAGTCGGTATTGCCCGACGCGGTGGCCGACCTGGTCGGGCCGGACGTCAAGTTCCATCACTCCAAGCTCAACTTCAAGTGGAAGCAGGGCGGCGAGGAGGTCAAGTGGCACTACGACATCTCCTTCTGGCCGCATACCAACTATTCGCCGCTGACCGTGGGCACGTACATCTACGACTGCGGTATGGAACAGGGCCCGCTCGGCGTGATTCCGCAAAGCCACCGCATCGAGCCCATGCCCACCCAGTACGACGCCAGCGGCAAATGGGTGGGCTGCCTGTCCGAGGCCGATGTCGCGCGGCTCGACACGTCGCGCGCCGTCTACCTCACCGGGCCGGCCGGCTCGCTCACCCTGCACAACTGCCGGACCGTTCACGGGTCGCCGCGCAACGATTCCGACCTCGGCCGCCCGCTGCTGCTCTACACGCTGACCTCGGCGGACGCCTTTCCCTACACCGGCAATCCGATCAAGTCGTGCCATGACCAGGCGATCCTGCGCGGCAAGCCGGCGGCCTATGCGCACCACGACCCGCGCCCCTGCCTGATGCCGCCCGACTCGTCGCGCGGCTACACCTCGATTTTCTCGCTGCAGCAGGAGGAAAGCCCGGCCGCGGCCATGTAGGCGCGTCGCGGTCCCGCCGCCGGGCCGCACGGGCGCCGCACGGCCTGTGCCGTCGATACAATCGGTGTGTTGGCACCGCCACAAGAGAGAGGGAAAGCAGGGTGATC
>CANGUJ010000280.1 GCA_947456845.1 Burkholderiales bacterium
ACACGCCGCGCGCACGGTCGCGCAGGCCCCAGCGGGCCTGGTGGGCATCCACCTTGTCCGGGGCATGGAAGTAGAAGACGAAGTTCTCCTCGCAGGTCAGGTAGGTACCCCAGGGCGTCCGGCCGCTGGCGCAGTTGTTGTAGGTGCCCAGCACGCGCAGGCCGGCCGGGTCGGCCGCCGTGCGCAGCAAGGCGTGCCCCGCCGCCGGCCCGGCCAGGCGCATCGGCGTACCGGCCGTGATGCGCCGCGCGTACGGGGATGGCCGCACCACCGCCCAGCCCGCCGGCGTGCGCTCGATCTCGATGACCGACACGCCATGCGCCGCCTGGGATTTTTCCGTCTTGGCCGCGGTCCAGTTGCGAAAGCCGTCCGGGTGCAGGAGGCCTTCGTCGGTGTATTCGTGATTCATGACCAGCAGCGCGCGCGCCCGGCCGCCGGCTTCGGCGAGCGGGTAGAACTGCATGCCGTCGTGATGCATGCCGGCCTGCGCCGCCTGCTCGGCGGCCGTGTTGCCTGCATCGGTGCGGAAGGGCGGCATGTTGCCCGCGATGCCCACGGCATCGCCCCAGCGGAACAGGACGCTGGCACGGTAGCCCGGCGGCACCACCAGCGCGTCCGCGGACGAAGCGGCGATGCCCTTGAAGTCGAGGCGTCGGCCGGCGCCCGGCGCATGCGCCGCCGGCGCCGAACATCCCGTCTGCGAAAGCAGGGCCAGCGGACCGAACAGGGTTGCCAGCGTGGCGGCAAGCCCCCCGCGGACCACCACGCGGCGTGCCGGATCACTTACTTCGTGGATGCTCGGATTGGTGCTGCGGTTCGAGTCCTCGCCGCCCTTGAGCAGGTCCATCATCGGCTTTTCCCGCCGTCCGTGCCTTGCAGTTCGGCGCCGCCTGGCTGGGCCACCGCATCCGCCCACGGCTGCGCGATCTCGGTGGCGCCGCTGTTGATGCCCGCAGCGCGGGCGACGGCGCTCGGGCAGGCGAACTTCATCGGCGTGGTTTGCAGCCGCGCCTCGGCATAGTCGAAACGGTCATGCAGCGCGGCGCGGATCGCGGCCGGCAGGCGGACATCGCCGATCACAACCTCGCCCTCGCTGGCGTCGATGCGCGGGGTGTGGAACGCGGCATCCAGATCCATGCCGTAATCCAGCGTGAGCGAAAGAAGTTGCATGACCGCCGGCAGGATGCGTCGGCCGCCGGACGCGCCCACCGCCAGCATGCGCCCGTCGGGGCCCTCGGCGATCACCGGCGTGTAGTTGGTCAGGCAGCGCCGTCCGGGCCCGAGTGCGTTCGGACCGCCGGCCACCGGATCGAACCACATGACGCCGTTGTTCATCAGGATGCCCGATGACGGCAGCGTGAACTTCGAGCCGAAGATCGACAACAGGGTCTGCGTGACCGCCGCCATGTTGCCCTCGGCGTCGACTACGCTGAAATGGGTGGTACAGGCGGGCGCCAGATGCTCCGCGCCAAGCGCGCGCCTGCCGTCGGCATCCCCCATGCCCTTTAAGCGTTCGCGGTAGGCCGCCTGCAAGGCCAGCGCATAGTCGATGTAGGCGGCTGCGTCCGGCGCGTCCCCCTTGCCGACCGCGTTCGATTGCGCCAGCAGGCGCAAGGCATGCGCGAGGGTCGGCCCGGCGGTCAGTTCCGGCGTCGCCATCACGCGGGCGCCGCGATAGGCAATGGCCAGCGGCTCGCGCAATACCGCCCGGTAGGCCGCCAGGTCCTCCGCGGCAAGATAGCCACCCGCCTGGCGAATGTCCGCCGCCATGCCGGCCGCGATTTCGCCGGTGTAGAAGTCGCGCGGTCCGCGCTCGCCCACGGCGGCGAGCGTGGCGGCCAGGGCCGCCTGCGGCAGGCGCACCTCGCTCCTGATGCCCCACATGGCCGACGGCGGCAGCCCGTCGATGAGAAAGGCCTGCGTGCTTCCCGGATAGCGGCGCAGGTCCGCCGCGCCGGAGGCGATGATCGCAGTGGTAACCCCATCGACCAGCAGGCCCTGTTTCGCCAGCGCGACGGCCGGCGCCAGCAGGTCGCGCCAAGGCAGCTTCGCATGCCGCCGGTGCGCCATTTCCATGCCGGCCACCAGGCCCGGTACCGCAATCGAGGCCGGGCCGTGGATGTTGCGATCGTCCTTGACGCGCGGCCACGGGAACAGGTCGGATGCGGCGCCCTGGCCCGTGAGGGGGAAGTCCTCCGGCTTGAGACCCATCGGGGAGCGCATGCCAAAGTCGATCACCTCGAAGCGCCGCTCGCGAGCGCGATACAGGACCATGGCCCCGCCGCCGCCCATGCCGCTCATCCAGGGCTCCAACGCACCCAGGGCGAAGGAGGTGGCGACCACCGCATCGACGCAGTCACCGCCTGCGCCCAGCACCCGCGCGCCGACCTCGGCCGCCTGCACGTGCTGGGCGGCCACGATGCCGGCCGCAGATACCTGTGCGGGTTTGCGAATCACCTGGCTGTTGCTGAAGTTGTCGTGCATCGATTGCCTTGTGACTTGGATGACTGCGGATTATGCCGAGCCCGCGCCGCGGGTCTCCACAGACTTGTTGGACTCGTTACGGCCGCGGTCAAGCCTCGCCATTAGGGCGTGCCCAGGCGAACCTGCCTGAACACCCGCCCCTGATGGGCGGCGGATTGCTCATGCTGGCCGGGCCTGCCGCCGCGCCGCTAGATCGCGCCGGACTCGCGAAGCCTCGCGATGCCCGCCGCATCCAGGCCGAGGATCCCGCTCAGGACAGCCTCGGTATGCTGCCCCAGCGTAGGTGGCGGCGTATCCTGCTTGAGCGGCGTGGCAGAGAATTTCATCGGGCTGGAGATCATCGGCACCGTGCCGCCCTTGGTGTGCGGCAGGTCGAACCTGACGCCGCGCGCCTTGACCTGCTCCTCCTCGAAGGCCTCGGCGATGGAATTGATCGGTCCGTTCGGCACGCCAGCCTCTTCCAGGAGCGCCACCCATTCCTTGGTGGTCTTTTGCGCGAAAACCTCGTTCAACAGCGGCACCAGGATGGCGCGGTTTTGCACCCGTCCGGCGTTCCTGGCGAAACGCTCGTCGGTGACCAGGTGCCCGCAACCGGCCGCTGCGCAGAACTTCGCGAACAGGTTGTCATTGCCGCAGGCGAGGATCACGCTGCCGTCCCGGGTGGGGAACACCTGGTAGGGCACGATGCTCGGATGGGTGTTGCCGATGCGCCCCGGTGCCTCGCCGGTGGTCAGATAGGTCATGCCCTGGATGGACAGGAAGGCCATCGAAGTGTCGAGTAGCGCCAGGTCGAGGTGCTGCCCGACGCCGGTTTGCGCGCGGTGCGCGAGCGCGGCGCAGATCGCGATGGAGGCATACATGCCGGTCAGGATGTCGATGATGGGGATGCCCACGCGCATCGGCCCCGCACCGGGGGTGCCGTCGGGTTCGCCAGTCACGCTCATCAGGCCGCTCATGCCCTGCGCCATGAAATCGTAGCCCGGGCGTTCGCGCCACGGGCCGGTCTGGCCGAAGCCCGTCACCGAGCAGTAGACGATATCGGGCTTCACGGCCTTGATGTCCTCATAACCCAGGCCGTAGCGCGCGAGGTCGCCGAACTTGTAGTTCTCGATGACGACGTCGCAGGTCTTGGCCAGTTCGCGCAGCATGGCCTGCGCTTGCGGGCTGGAAAGATTGGCGGTGATCGACTTCTTGCCGCGGTTGGCGGCCAGGAAATAGGCAGCCTCGCTGGTGGGCTTGCCTTGCGGATCCTTCAACCAGGGTGGGCCGAAGGCGCGCGAGTCGTCGCCCTTGCCGGGGCGTTCCACCTTGATGACCTCGGCCCCCATGTCGGCGAGGTTTTGCCCGGCCCACGGGCCGGCGAGTACGCGGGAAAGGTCGAGAACACGGATGTGCGAGAGCGGGCCTGGCATGGGGGGTCTTTCAGGATTCGGGAAACTCGGGCTTGGTCTTGTCGATGAAGGCGCGCACGCCCACCCGGTAGTCGGCGCTGTCGAAAAAGGCGAAATGCTCGCGGACCTCATCGGCGGTGAGCGGCTCCTGCACCGGGGAGAGCCGGCTGATCCATCGCTTGTTGGCGCGCGCGGCCATCGGGCTGCCGGCGGCGATGCGGCCGGCGCACGCATAGGCCTCGGCCTCGATGTCGGCGTCCGGCACGACGCGCGTTAGAAGGCCCTTGTGATACGCCTCGTCGGACCCGAACACGCGGCCCTCCAGCAGGATTTCGAGCGCCACGGCTCGTCCGACCAGGCCCAGCATGGCCTGCAACTCGCTGTGCGCAAGCGGGAATCCCAGCTTGTTGATCGGCACGCCGAAACGCGACGATGCGGCCGCGATGCGCAGGTCGCAGGAACAGGCGATCTCGAGGCCGCCGCCGACGCAGGCGCCCTCGATCATGGCCACCGTAGGAATCGGACATTCGGCGATCGCGAAAATCGCGCCCTTGACCGTCTCCTCGTGGTAGCGCGTCCCCTGCTCGATGTTGGATCGCACGGTGGTGAATTCGGAGATGTCGGCACCGGCGGCAAAATTGCCCCCGGTGCCGCGCACCACGATGGCACGTACCGCCTTGCTGGCGGAGAGTTCCACGAAAGCCGCCTTCAATGCCTCCCACGAAGCCACCGAAAGCGCGTTCATCTTGCCTGGCGTGGCCAGGGTGACAGTGGCGACGCGGCCGTCGACGGCCACGCGCACGGGTTGGGCGGCGTTGCTCACAGGTCGATCTTCGCTCCGGAGGCCTTGACCACCTTGCCCCATTTTTCGATTTCAGCGCCGATGAACTTGGAAAACTCGGCAGGCGAATTGCCGCCGGGCTCGGCGCCCTGGTTGAACCAGAAATCCTTGATCGCAGGCTCCTGCATGATCTTGGCGACGTCCTGGTAGGTGCGGTTGACGACCTCGGGCGGCGATCCCTTCACCGCCCACATGCCGTACCAGGTGGTGGCCTGGTATCCCTTGATGCCGAGTTCATCCAGGGTCGGAATGTTCGGGAAGGCCGGCACCCGCTTGGCCGAGGTCACGGCGAGCGCCTTGAGCTTGCCGGCCTTGATCTGCGCCGCCGACGTGCCCATGCCGTCAAAGGCGAAATCCACCGACCCCGCCAGCAGGTCCTGCATCATCGGACCGGCGCCGCGGTAAGGGATGTGGGTCATGAAGGTCTTGGTCAGCTGCTTGAACAATTCGACGGTGAGGTGGTGCGAGGTGCCGTTGCCGGCGGAGCCGAAATTGAGCTTGCCGGGGTTCTTGCGTACATAGGCCAGGAAGTCGGCGAAGGAATTGATCTCGGTGTACTTGGGGTGCACCACCAGCACGTTGGGAATGTAGGCCAGCACCGTGATGGGCATGAAATCCCGTTCCAGGTTGTAGGGCAGGCGCGAATACAAGGTCTCGGCGATGGTGTGATGCACCGCACCGCAGAACAGGGTGTATCCGTCGGGCGTTGCCTTGGCCGCGGCGGACGCGCCGACCGTGCCGCCGGCGCCGCCGAGATTCTCAACCGTGAATTGCTGGCCGGTGGTCTGGGACAGGCGCGCAGCCACCGGGCGCAAGAAAACATCCGTGCCGCCGCCGGCCGGAAACGGATTGATCACGCGCACCGGCTTGGTCGGCCAGGCCGCCTGGGCGCGGGAGGCGCCGGGCAGTGCAAGCACGCCCGAGGCGATCGCGCCCGTGACGAAATCGCGACGTGAAATCATGAAAGAGGTCTCCTGAGTTTGTCGTGGATTGTCGGT
>CANGUJ010000281.1 GCA_947456845.1 Burkholderiales bacterium
CGGCACATCGGGCGCCAACTGGCGCACGACGGCGAGGGTCCGCCAGTCGAAGGATTGCAGCGAAATCCGGTGGCCCATGCGATGCCGCCCGGCGGACTGCAGGATCGCCTCGACCATGGCCTGGGGGGCGGCGGTGCGCTCCGGTTGCAGCGGCGAAAGCTTGGTCTCGATGTTCAGGCGCAACGCCGGGTCGCCGGTCGACGCCAGTATGGCAAGCAGGCTGTCGAGTGTGGGTATGGTTTCGCCGTCGTTGGCCTCCTGCAGGGGATAACGGGCCGCGTATGCCGAGCCCGGGCGCAGGCGACCGACATCGAACTCGGATAGTTCCCGGTAGGTCACCGCACTCAGGAGGAGAGGGCGGTCAAGCCAGCGCCCGGAGGCGTCGCGCGCGATCGAGGTGTTGAGCGAGTCGTCATGATGGATCACGGCCACCCCGTCGCGGGTGAGCCCGATATCGAGTTCCAGCGTGGCGACGCCTTCGGCGATGGCGCGGCGGAATCCCGCCAGGGTGTTTTCCGGCGCCAACCCGCGCGCGCCGCGATGGCCCTGCAGGTCCAAAGCGGCGCCGGCGGACGCGGCCGACAGCAGGGCGAGTGCGGCGAGCAGCCGGAGTGCGCGCGGAACCTGGCGCATGGCTGACGCGTTGTGGCTAGGCGACCGCGCCGCGCTTGCGGCCGGCGAAAGCCACGCCGGCGGCCATGCAGGCGGCGATGATCCAGAACAGCGGAATCATGCCCAGCGCGCCGCCGAGCGCGCCGAAACCGAGGGGAAGGAAGGTGTGGCTGGCGTTCATGACGGTGGTACGCACGCCCACCGCCTCGCCGGCGCGGCCCGCCGGCGAGGCGCTGTGGATCAGGCTCATGACCATCGGCTGGCCGACGCCCAGGCCCAGGCCGAGGATGAAGGCGAGGGCCAGCAGGACAGGCACCAGGCTCACCAGCGGGAAAAGCAGGTAGACCACCGCGGTGATGGCCAGCGCGCCGGTCAGGGCCTGCCACTCCGTGAAATTGCGGGCGATCCACGACATGCCCGCGCGTACCACGAAGGTGGCCAGGCCGAATGACCCCATGATCAGGCCGATGGTGGAAGCGGATAGCCCGAGACGCACGCCGTAGAGGGGCACCATGAAGGTGAAAAGGTCCCATCCGACCGACAGCAGCCCGCTGACGATGAACACCGCGCGCAAAGGCGCGATGCGCAGCAGGTCGAGCACATGCGCGTTGGCGGGCGGGTCGACGCTGCGTCGGGCGGCGCGCGCACCGCGCCGCACCATCGGCCAGAGCGCCAGGGCCGCCGCCGGAAATGCCGCCAAGAGCGCGAAGGCGCGCGCGTGGCCGAAGTGATCGATGGCGAAGCCGGTGACGATGGGACCGAGCACCGACGAGGTGGAAAAGCCCAGCGCCAGCAGGCCGAAATTGCGGGCGCGGTTGGCCGGCGTGCTGGCGTGGCCGACCGCGTTGTTGATGGCGATATGCCCCATCATGAAGCCGCTCCCCAGCAGCGCGCTGGCCGCGTGCAGGCCGGCGATGGACTGCGTGAGCCAGGGCACGAGCGCCCCGGCGCTTACCATCAGCAGCGCGCCCAGGGTCGGCACGGCGGGGCCGGAGCGGTCGGTCCAGCGCCCGGTGTGCACCGACATCAGCATGGGGATGACCGCCAGCAGGGCCATCAGCATGCCGACCGTGGTGGGCGAGGCGTTGAGCGTGAGCGCGTAGAGCGACAGGGCGACGCGGCTGCCGACGAAGGTCAGGTGCGTGAGCACCATCAGGGCGATGAGAGGAAAAAGCGGCACGCTTCGGCGGCAGGCGCAGGCGGATCAGGCAACCAGAAAACGCTCGGGCGCCGCGCTGCCGCCGGCCGCGGGTTCGCGCCGCACGCGTCCCTCCCCGGCCAGCTTCAGCAGGTGGGCCAGCACCGAGCGCCCGGCCGCGTGATGCAGGCGCACGTCGACATCAGCATAGAGTCTGCGCACCATGGCGTCGATGGTGGAAAATCCGTCGGTGACGCAGGCGAGGACCTGGTTCTCGCGTTCGACGCGGTGCTCGATGAGCTGCCGGACATACGCCTGGGGCTGCCGGATCGGCGCGCCGTGGGTCGGGTAATAGGTCCGGTCGTTGCGCGCGAGCAACCTTTCCAGGCTGGCCATGTAGGCCGCCATGTCGCCGTCCGGCGGGGAGACTACCGAGGTGGACCAGCCCATGACATGATCGCCGGTGAACAGGGCCGCCTCCTCCTCCAGGCAGTAGCACAGGTGGTTCGAGGTGTGGCCGGGCGTGGCCACCGCTGTCAGGGTCCAGCCCGGGCCGCTGACGCGGTCGCCGTCGAACAGGCGCTGCTCGGGCGCGTAATCGTAGTCCGCGCCCGCCTCGGTGGTTTCGCCCCGTTCGCCATGGGGGCCGCAGCCGACCACCCGCACCTGGCGGCGCGCGCGAATGGCGGCGGCCGCCGGGGAATGATCGAGGTGGGTATGGGTGATGACCAGATGCGTGATGCGCTCGCCCTGGAGGGCGCCGAGCAGCGCCTCGATGTGGGCGCTGTCAAGCGGGCCCGGATCGATCACCGCCACCTCGCCGCGCCCGATCACGTAGGTGCCGGTGCCCCAGGCCGTGAACGGACCGCTGTTGCGCGCCACCAGGCGCCGGATCAGCGCCGTGACGGGAATCAGGCTGCCGTAGTCGGGTTCGAATTCGCGGTTGAAGGTGATGGATGTCATGACATAGGGTTATTGCAATGCAAAATGAAAAGTTATGGAACTTGTTCTACCCTGTAAGGCTTGTGTAAGGGAGTGACAATAACGTCATCAGATGACTCGGGGGGGGGTAGCGCTTTAGTGATTTCCCCGCTTTAGTGATTTCCCCGAATGATCAGCCCGGAGTGAAGAATCGGCAGGAGAATTGCGTAAGACCTTCGTCAGCGGGACTACTTATGATTGTCGCAGTTTGGCCGGTCTATCGGAGCAAATGGGATACGACAACTTATCGGAAGGATTCACAGGATGTCCGCTATCGAATCTGTAATGAACGAAAAGCGTGTATTCACGCCTCCGGACACGATGGTCATGAGTGCGACCATCTCCGGCATGGGCGCCTACGAGGCCCTGTGCCGTGAAGCCGAGACCGACTATGAAGGCTTCTGGGCGCGCCAGGCGCGCGAGACACTGCAGTGGCACAAGCCGTTCACTCGTGTGCTCGACGAATCCGGCGCGCCGTTCTACAAGTGGTTCGAGGACGGCCAACTCAATGCGTCCTATAACTGCCTGGACGTCAACCTGGCCAACGGCAACGCGGACAAGACGGCCATCATTTTCGAGGCCGATGACGGCGCGGTCACCACCATCACCTACAAGGCGCTGCACGCGCGGGTGTGCCGTTTCGCCAATGCGCTAAAGGGCATGGGCGTCGGGAAGGGCGACCGCGTCATCATCTACATTCCCATGACCATCGAGGGCGTGGTCGCCATGCAGGCCTGCGCGCGCATCGGCGCCACGCATTCGGTGGTGTTCGGCGGCTTTTCCGCCAAGAGCCTGCAGGAACGCATCATCGACGCCGGGGCGGTGGCCATCATCACCGCCGACGAGCAGATGCGCGGCGGCCGCGCGCTGCCCATCAAGGCGATCGTCGACGAGGCGCTGTCCATGGGCGGCTGCGAAGCCATCAGGAACGTGGTCGTCTACCGGCGCACCGGCGGCGATGTCGGCATGCAGTCCGGGCGCGACCGCTGGATGCACGAAGTCGAGGCCGGCCAGAGCGAGGTGTGTGAGCCCGAATGGGTGGGGGCGGAGCATCCGCTTTTCATCCTCTATACCTCAGGCTCGACCGGCAAGCCCAAGGGTATCCAGCATTCCACCGGCGGCTACCTGCTGTGGGCGGCCCTGACCATGAAGTGGACCTTTGACATCAAGCCTGCCGACGTGTTCTGGTGCACCGCCGACATCGGCTGGGTCACCGGGCACAGCTACGTGGCCTACGGCCCGCTGGCCGTGGGCGCCACCGAAATCGTCTTCGAGGGCGTGCCCACCTATCCCAACGCGGGCCGCTTCTGGGACATGATCGGCAAGCACAAGTGCTCGATCTTCTACACCGCGCCGACGGCGATCCGCTCGCTGATCAAGGCTTCCGAGGTCGATCCCAAGACCCATCCGCGCAACTTCGACCTTTCCTCCCTGCGCATCATGGGGTCGGTCGGCGAGCCGATCAACCCGGAAGCCTGGATGTGGTACTACGAAAACGTGGGTGGTTCGCGCTGCCCGATCGTCGACACGTTCTGGCAAACCGAGACGGGCGGCCACATGATCACGCCGCTGCCCGGCGCCACGCCGCTGGTGCCCGGCTCCTGCACCCTGCCGCTGCCCGGCATCGTCGCGGCCATCGTCGATGAGACGGGTCACGACGTGCCCAACGGCAATGGCGGCATCCTGGTCATCAAGCGCCCCTGGCCCTCCATGGTGCGCACCATCTGGGGCGATCCCGACCGGTTCAGGAAAACCTATTTCCCCGAGGAGCTCGGCGGCAAGCTCTACCTGGCGGGAGACGGTTCGGTGCGCGACAAGACGACCGGCTACTTCACCATCATGGGCCGCATCGACGACGTGCTCAACGTCTCCGGCCATCGCCTGGGCACCATGGAGATCGAATCGGCGCTGGTGTCCAACAGCAAGCTGGTGGCCGAGGCGGCCGTGGTGGGCCGCCCCGACGACATGACCGGGGAGGCGGTGGTGGCGTTCGTGGTGCTCAAGGGGGCGCGACCGAGCGGCGAGGACGCCAAGGCGATCGCCCGTGAACTGCGCGACTGGGTGGGCAAGGAGATCGGCCCGATCGCCAAGCCCAAGGACATCCGCTTCGGCGACAACCTGCCGAAGACGCGTTCCGGCAAGATCATGCGCCGCCTGCTGCGTTCCATCGCCAAGGGGGAAAACATCACCCAGGACGTGTCGACGCTGGAGAATCCGGCCATCCTGGAGCAGCTCAAGCAGTCCATGTAGACAGATGCACGCGCTGCGGCGCCGTGCGCCGGCATGCCGCCGGCGCCGGCCTGCGCGCCTACCGGGGAGAATCCGCCACCGTTCTACAGCATGTGATAGACCAAGGGGAGTTATCGCCGCAGCGTGCCCACATGAGAGCGCGCGCGGTGGGCATGTGCCGCGCCGCGCGCGCGACATAGGGCCATCGAGGAGACACGGTTTGGACGCATTGCTTCTGCTGCAGATCGCCAAGGCGATCGCAGAGATCGCGCTCATGTTCTTCGCGGCGCGCGGGCTGTTGGTGGTCCTGTTCCTGCCCGCCCGGCACAAGCTGGAAGGCAATATCATCTATCAGCTTTTCGTCAAGGGCACCCAGCCGTTCGTCTCGCTGATGCGGCTGATCACCCCGCGCGTGGTGCTCGACCGGCACATGCCGCTTGCCGCCTGTGCCCTCCTGCTGGTGGCCTGGTTCGGCCTGTCGGTGGGCAAGCTGCAGTTGTGTACGGAGCAGCCCGAGCACCAGGCCTGCGAAGCGCTGACCGCGGCGCGCACCGGAGTGTCCGGGGGCACGCGATGAACCCCCTGGCGCGTTTCTATTTAGGGCTGGCTGCGCGGCTTGCCGTGCGCCTGGGCTACCTCGACCGTGCGCTGGAATTGCACGCGGAACTCGAGAAGGCATTGGCTGCGCGGCCGGACGCCGCGCGCCATATCATGATGCAGGGTCACGTGTGGGGGC
>CANGUJ010000282.1 GCA_947456845.1 Burkholderiales bacterium
ACCCCTTCGGCGCAGCTGGTCCACAGTCGGCCGTCGCCGTCGATGCGAAAGCCGTCGAAGAAACCCGCGTTGCAGACCGCGAACACGCTGGAGGCGCCCAGGGTGCGGCCGTCCGCATTGACCGCCAGGCGGCGGATGTGGCGCGGGCCGTCGGGGTCCTCGGTGCCGCCGCTGTCGGCAACGTACAGCCATTTCTCGTCGCGCGAGAAGGCCAGGCCGTTGGGATGGTGGAAGTCGTCCGCCACCCGGGTGACCGCGCCGCTGCCAGGATCGATGCGGTAGACATGGCCGCCGTCCTGCTCCTGCGGGGCGCGCGCCCCCTCGTAGTCGGCGATGATGCCGTAATCCGGGTCGGTGAACCAGATCGAGCCATCGGACTTGACCACCACGTCATTGGGCGAATTCAGGCGCTTGCCTTCGTAGCGGTCGGCCAGCACCGTGACGCTGCCGTCGTGCTCGGTGCGGGTGACGCGGCGCCCCTGGTGCTCGCAGCTCACGAGCCGGCCTTCACGGTCGTTGGTATTGCCGTTGGTGTAGTTGGACGGCTCGCGGAACACCGACACCGAGCCGTCGGTGTCGTCGTAGCGCATGATGCGGTTGTTGGGCAAGTCCGACCACAGCAGGTAGCGGCCGCCGCCGAACCAGGCCGGGCCCTCGGCCCAGCGGCATCCGGTCCACAGGCGCTCCACCCGCGCATGCCCGACAAAACAGCGCGCGAATTCGGGTTCGACCACCTCGAACCCGCTGCCTTCGATTTCTCCGTAGTGCATGATCACTGCCCCCGATGTCGGTCGCGCGGCCGCGCGATGGTCTATTTTTCCATGGTGCGCTACACTCGCTTGCAGCGGATTCGCCCCCGGAAAACGGGGCCGATACTACAACAACGACCAACAACGCAATCCGCGCAGCGCCAAATACAACGGAGGAGGCAATGGG
Organism: Burkholderiales bacterium; assembly: GCA_947456845.1. GTDB lineage: Bacteria > Pseudomonadota > Gammaproteobacteria > Burkholderiales > JAEUOS01 > JAEUOS01. The sequence continues at coordinate 937 of CANGUJ010000282.1, forward strand.
ATTGTTCGACCGATGGCTGGGGCAGCTCGCCCGCAGCCTGCACATGCTGGCCGCGATATGGCTGTTCTCGCTGGCCTTCCTGATCCTGGCCGACGTGATCGGTCGCGGCATCTTCAACCAGCCCATCCAGGGCACCGCCGAGCTGGTGGCCAATTCGATCGTCGCCATCGGCTTCCTGCAGCTCTCGCACTCCATCCGCATGCGCGGCATGCTGCGCGCGGAGTTCCTCGACGCCTACCTGCCGGCCTGGCTGATGCGCGGATTCTCCATGCTCGGCTACCTCGTGGCGATCGTGCTTTTCCTCGCCATCGCCTACGCCTCCTGGGAGCCCATGCTCAACGCGGTGGAGATCGGCGAGTACCAGGGCGACGGGGCGCTGCGGGTGCCGACCTGGCCGGTGCGCATCATCATCGTGGCCATGAGCGTGCTCTCGGCGCTGTCCTACGCCTCCCTGTTCGCCCGCGGCCTGCGCGGCGACCACGAGGCCGCGCCGGACGCCGGCGCGAGCCAGAGCGCGGGAGGCCACTGATGGGCTCGACCGCATTCGCCGGGATGATGATCGTCATCCTGATCCTCATGATCGCCGCCGGCTTCCACATCAACGTCGCCCTGGCGGCCGCCAGCGTGGTGGGCGTGGGCATCCTGGCCGGCAAGGCCAGCGTGGCCCTGTCCATCCTATCGACCACGTCCTACGAGGTGCTGCGCGACTACGTCTTCGCAGTCATCCCGATGTTCATCCTGATGGGGGAGCTCATCGCCCGGAGCGGCGCCGCCAAGGACATGTTCGTCGTCCTCAACCGCCTGCTCAAGCGGGTGCCCGGCCGGCTCGCGGTGGCCACCGTGCTCGGCAACGCGGTGTTCGCCGCGGTGGTGGGCGTGTCGATCGCCTCGGCGGCGACCTTCTCGCGCGTCGCCTATCCGCAGATGGTGGCGCTCAGGTACGACAAGACGGTCGCGCTCGGCTGCATCGCCGGCAGCTCCTCGCTGGGCATGCTGATCCCGCCCTCGGTGCTGATGATCGTCTGGGGCGTGCTCACCGAACTCTCCATCGGCAAGCTCTTCCTGGCCGGGTTCCTGCCCGGCATGCTGCTGGCCTTCTTGTATGCCGCCTACTGCGTGGTGCTGGCGCTGATCAAGCCCGAACTGTTCGGCGAAGGCAAGCGCGCCATCGACCGGGCGGTCGGGAAAGCGGGCCTGGACGAAACCCCGATAGACCGCGACGTCGTCATCGGCACCACCGGCACGGCGCTCCTGATCCTCGTGGTCCTGGGCGGCATCTGGACCGGCATCTTCACGCCCACCGAGGCCTCCGGCATCGGCGCGCTGATCGCGCTGGCGCTGGCGCTGGCCAAGGGCCTGAAGTGGAAGGACGTGGTCGAGGCGATCTCCGAGACCGGCCGCACCTCCGCGCCGCTGCTGTTCCTGCTCATCTGCGCGCAGATGTATTCGCGCCTGCTCGCCATGGGCGGCGTGGTCAACAGCATGCAGGACCTGATCCTGGGCCTCGGGTTGTCGCCGCTTCTCATCGTCACCTGCATGGTGGTGGTGTGGTTCATCCTCGGCATGTTCATCGACTCGGTGTCGATCATCCTCCTGACCGTACCGATCTTCGCGCCGGTGGCGGCCAAGCTGGGCATCGACCCGATCGCATTCGCCATCATGGGCATTCTCGCCATCGAGGCGGGCATCCTGACCCCGCCGTTCGGCCTGGCCGTCTACACGGTCAAGGCGTGCGTGCCGGATCGCGACGTGACGCTGCGGCAGATCTTCAGCGGCTCGACGCCGTACTGGGTGTTTCTGGTAGGCGAGGTATTCATGATTTACTATTTCCCCGTCATTGCAACGCTTTTGCCGACACGCTTCTAGCGCGCGGCTTTCCATGAGGAGACGAAAATGAAACGTTCCATGCTTTTGCACACGCGCGCGCCGATGCGCGCGACGCTGGCGGCTGTCGCGCTGGCCGTCGCGGGTTCCGCCACGGCCGAGACCTTCAAGCTGCGCATCGGCGCCGGGCATCCGGTGACCGGCATCGCGCATGTCACGGCGGTGCAGGATTTCTTCATGCCAGAGGTGAACAAGCGCCTCGAACCGCTCGGCCACAAGGTGGAATGGACCGCCGCCTGGGGCGGCTCGGTCGCCAAGCTGCCGGAAACCCTGGAGGCCACCAAGACCGGCCTCTTGGACGTGGGCGTGATCAATTTCCCGTTCCACAGCGCGACGCTGTTCACCAACAACTTCCCGTTCTACTTTCCGTTCCAGTCCTCCGACCATGTGCTGGCGGTCAAGGCGGTGCGCGCCACCTACGACCAGGTGCCGTGGCTGTACGAGGTTTTCGAGAAGAAGTACAACCAGAAGCACCTGGGCATCGGCCAGAACGGCGACTACGGTATCGGCGCGCGCTTCGAGATCAAGACCTTCGACGACCTCAAGGGCAAGAAGGTGGGCGCGGCCGGCCCGAACCTGAACTGGTTCCGCAATACCGGCGTGGTGGGGGTGCAAAGCAGCCTGAACGAAGGCTACAACGCCATGCAGACCGGCGTGTACCAGGGATTCGTGATCTTCCCCGGCCCCTACTTCGGCTTCAAGCTGCATGAGGTGGGCAAGTACTACCTCAACGCCGGACTCGGCGCCCCCGCGGCCATCGGCCTGACCATCAACATGGACACCTGGAAGAAACTACCCAAGCCGGTGCAGGACGTGTTCGTCGCCGTGGGTCGGGAATACGACGTGGTCAACGCGCAGATGCAACAGAAAGCCGACGTCGAGGCCCTGGACAAGCTCAAGGCCGCCGGCGTGACGGTGGTCGACCTGCCGCTGGCCGAACGCGCCAAGTGGGCCAAGGCCATCGCCACCCTGCCCGGCGACATGGCCAAGGATGCCAACAAGCGCGGCGAGCCGGGCACCCAGGTGTTCCGCGCCTACATCGCCCAGCTGAAGAAACTCGGCTACAACTTCCCTTCGGAATACAAGATCGACTAAGCGCGGAGCCGGGGGTGCGCGCCACGCGCACCCCCGCCAGACCCGATGAACCACCCCCCATCCCCGATCATCAGCGCGGCCGAGGCCATCGAGGCCGCGCGCCGCCTGACACCGAAGCTCGCGCAACGCGCCGCGGCCTGCGAAGCCGCGCGGCGCTGCCCCGGCGAGACCATCGCCGAGTTGTATTCGAGCGGGCTGATGCGCATGATGCAGCCGCGCATGTTCGGCGGCTCGGAACTCGGCGCCGACGTGCTGCTTGAGGTCGTGCTCGAGATGTGCAAGGCCTGCGCCTCCACCGCCTGGGTATGGCTCAACCTGGCCACCCACTCGTGGAACATCGGCCAGTTTGAACTGCAGGCGCAGCATGACGTGTGGGACAGCGAACCCGGCGCGGTCGCCGCCACCGGCCTGGCCTTTCCCTGCGGCAAGGCGATCCCGGTCGCCGGCGGCTACCGAGTGAGCGGCAAGTGGCCCTTCGGCAGCGGCGTGGATGCCGCCTCCTGGATGCTGGTGGGGGCGCTGGTGGAGCGCAGCGGGCCTCCGGAACGACGCTTTTTCCTGGTGCCGCAGCCGCAGTTCAGGAGCCTGGACGACTGGCGCGCCTACGGGCTGGCCGGCTCCGGCAGCCACACGGTAGAAGTGGAAGACGCGTTCGTGCCTGAACACCGCACCCTGGCCGCCGAGGTGTTCGCCGAGGGGTCCAACGTGCCCGGCGGCCGCGTCCACGCCTCGCCGCTGTATCGCCTGCCTACCTTCGCGATGTTCGGCTTCGCGCTGGGCATGGTGCCGCTGGGCCTGGCCCGCGCGGCCGCCGCCGAGATGGCGGGCACTCTCAGGAAGCGCGCCGGCACCTACACCGGCGCCCGCTTGGCCGAGATGGCCCCCCTGCAACTGCGGCTTGCCGAGACGCTGGCCGCGGTGGATTTCTTCGAGACCCAGTTCCGTGCCGACTTAGCGCAGATGGTCGCGCAGACCGAGGCGGGTGCCGGGTCGCCGCGCGGCGACAAGTTGCGCTGGAAACGCAATCTCGCCTGGGGCACCCGCCTGGCCAAGCAGGCGATGGACAACGTGATGGCCATGAGCGGCGCCGGCGGCCTAAATGCCGAGGGCCACCTGCAGCGCCAGTTCCGCGACCTCAACGCCGGCGCCTCGCACATCGCCCTGACCTGGGACGTGCAGGCGCCGATGTTTGGCCAGGAGGTCCTGGGCCTACCGCCGCCGCCCGGATTTCTGGTCTGACCGGTCGCGCGACCCGCCTTCTCCGGGGCGCACCCCGCATGCATCCCGCCGCCTTCACCGTGCCGCCCGAACCGGGCAGCATCGCCCCGCTGGAGGTCATCTCGCGTTTCGAGCGGCATGACTACACGCTCATGAGCCTGCTTACGACCCGCGCGCGGCAGATTCCGGACAAGGAGTTCATCGTCTTCGAGGAACGGGCGCTCACCTACGCGCAGGTGCTCGAGGCGGTGCTCGATACCGCCGCGGTGTTGTCGGCACGGGGCGTCACGGCGGGCGACCGCATCGGCGTGATGTCGCCCAACCATCCGGCGACGGTGTTCGCATTCTTCGCGCTGGCGCAGCTGGGTGCGATCATGGTGTCGGTCAACGCCGACTACGGCGTCGACGAGGTGCGCTACGTGTTCACCCATTCCGGCGTGCGCGGGGTGATCGCCGCGCCGGAGGCGCTGGCGGTGGCGCAGCAGGCCTGCGCCGCCCTCGAACCAGCGCCCTGGTTCGCGCTCAACCG
>CANGUJ010000283.1 GCA_947456845.1 Burkholderiales bacterium
CCGATGATGGCCAGCACCTGCCTGGCATTGGCATCGAGCATGGTGATGTCGCCACAGGCCTTGGTCTTGAAGGTGACGGCCATGGGCATCAGGCCGCCGCCGGGCCGGAGCGCGCCGCCGGGGTGCGCGGCTTGCCGGAGAACATCTTCACCAGGCGGTCCATGTACACGTAGATCACCGGGGTGAGGTAGAGGGTGAGGAACTGCGACACCACCAACCCTCCCACCACAGCCATGCCGAGCGGTACGCGCTCCGCGCCGGCGCCGTGGCCGATGGCGATCGGCAGCGTGCCCGCCAGCGCCGCCATGGTGGTCATCATGATCGGACGGAAGCGGATCAGGCTGGCTTCGTAGATGGCCTCCTCCGGGCTGGTGCCATCGCGTTCCTTCTCGATGGCGAAGTCGATCATCATGATCGCGTTCTTCTTGACGATGCCGATCAGCATGATGACGCCGACGAAGGCGTACAGCGAGAGGTCGATGTCGAAAAGATACAGCGTGAGCAGAGCGCCCATGCCCGCCGAAGGCAGGCCGGAGAGGATGGTGATGGGGTGGATGAAGCTTTCGTAGAGGATGCCCAGCACGATATAGATCACCAGCACCGCCACCACAAGCAGGATGCCCAGCCCCTTGAGCGAATCCTGGAAGGCCTGTGCCGTACCCTGGAAAGAACCGCTGAGCGATACAGGCATGGCCATCTCGCGCTCGGCGGCGCGGATCCGGTCGACGGCGTCGCCCAGCGCCACGCCCTGGGCCAGGTTGAACGAGATGGTCACCGACGGCAGCTGGCCCTGGTGATTGATGGTCAGCGCCTGGTTCTTGCGGGTCACGCGGGCCACCGAATCCAGCGGCACCAGCTTGCCCTGGGAGGAGCGAACATAAATTTTCGAGAGCGCGGTGGGATCATTCTGGAACTCCGGCGCCACCTCCATGATGACCTGGTACTGCGCCGTCGAGCCGTAGATCGTCGACACCTGGCGGGTGGAGAACGAACTGGTGAGGGCCTCCTGCACCTGGCCCACGGTCAGCCCCAGCTGCGGCAGCTTGTCGCGGTCGATGTCCAGGGTGGCCGTGGGGCTGTTGTTGTAGAGGTTTGACGTCACGTCCTGCAGGCCCTCTATCTTGCGAAAGCGCGCGAGGAACTGGTTGGACCAGGCGTACAGTTCCTCGAGATCGCTGCCCTGCAGGGTGTACTGGTACTGCGCATTGGTGAGCTGCCCGCCGATGCGGATCGGCGGCGGGTTCTGCAGGGAGACCCGGATTCCCGGCACCACCGCCACCTTGGCGCGCAGGCGGGCGACGATCTCGGCCGGCTTGGACTTGCGTTCGGCGCGCGGCTTCAGGCGCAGGAACAAGGTCCCGGAGTTGGCCGTGGCGCGCGGCCCGCCGGCGCCGACGCTGGAGTTCACTGCGGCGATGTCCGGGTCCTTGGCGATGATCTCGGCGACCTCGATCTGGCGCGCGGCCATGGCCGCGAACGAGGAGTCCTGCCCGCCCTCGGTGAAGGCGATCAGCTGGCCGGTGTCGCCCGGCGGCAGGAAGTCCTTGGGCACGTGGAAATAGAGCACGCCGGTGAAGGCGGCCGTGACGAAGAACACCACCAGCACCGTGAAACGGTGCCGCAACGCCCAGCCCAGCGAGGAGCGGTAGGCGGAGAGCGTGGCCTCGTACCCGCGCTCGAACAGGTTGAACAGGAAACCGTGCTTCTCGCCCTGGTGCGAGCGCACGAAGCGGCTGGTCAGCATCGGCGTGAGGGTGAGCGACACGAACCCGGACACCAGGATGGCCGCGCAGATGGTGACGGCGAACTCGTGCAGGAGCCGGCCGACGATGCCGCTCATGAACATCACCGGGATGAACACCGCGATCAGCGAGAGCGTCATGGAGATGATGGTGAAACCGATCTCCTTGGAGCCCTTGTAGGCCGCCTCCATCGGCGACATGCCGTCCTCGATGTGGCGCACGATGTTTTCCAGCATGACGATCGCGTCGTCGACCACGAAGCCCACCGCCAGGGTGAGCGCGAGCAGCGAGAGGTTGTCAAGGCTGTAACCCAGCACGTACATCAGCGCGAAGGTGCCCACCACCGAAATCGGCAGGGCCACCGAGGGGATCAGCGTGGCCGACAGGTTGCGCAGGAACAGGAAGATCACCAGCACCACCAGCACCGCCGCCAGCACCAGGGTGAACTTGACGTCGTCGACCGACTCGCGGATCGACTGGGTGCGGTCGAAGAACACGTTCATCTCGATCGACGGCGGCAGCTTGGCCTGGAAGGACGGCAGGACCCGCTTGATGTTCTCCACCATCTCGATGGTGTTGGTACCCGGCTGGCGCTGGATCGCCAGCACGATGGAGCGCTTGCCGTTGAACCAGTTGGCCACGCGGGTGTTCTCGACGCTGTCGACCAGCTCGGCCACCTGGTCGAGCTTGACCTGCGCGCCGTTGCGGTACACCACCGTGACGCCGCGGTAGTCGCTGGCGCGCTCGAGCTGCCCGTTGGAGCGCACCGAGAGGGTTTGCCGCGCCCCTTCGAGGATGCCTGTGGGTTTGTTGACGTTGCCCTGCGCGATGGACTGCTGGACCTCGTCCAAGCCTACGCCCATGGCGGCCAGCTTGTTCGGGTCCAGGCGCACCCGCACCGCGTACTTCTGCGAACCGAACACATTGACCAGCGCCACACCCGACACGGTCGACAGGCGCTGGGCCAGCTGGGTCTCGGCGTATTCGTTGACCACCGACAGCGGTAGCGTATCCGAGGTCAGCGCGATGTAATAGACGGGGGAGTCCGCCGGATTGACCTTGCGGAACGAGGGCGGGATGGTCATCTCCGTAGGCAGCTTGCGCTGCGCCACCGCGATGGCCGACTGCACGTCCTGCGCGGCCGCGTCGATGTCGCGATTGAGCGAAAAGGACAGCGTGATCGAGGTGGTTCCCTGGGCGCTCACAGAATTGAGCGCATCGAGGCCGGCGATGGTCGAGAATTGCGCCTCCAGCGGCGTGGCCACCGCGGCGGCCATGGTCTCCGGCGAGGCGCCCGGCAGCTGCGCAGTGACCTGGATGGTGGGAAAGTCCACCTGCGGCAACTCGCTCACCGGCAGCTTGAAATAGGAGATGGCCCCGAATACCAGAAGCGCCGCCATCAGCAGCGTGGTCATGACCGGGCGCTTGATGCACAACTCGGGCAGGTTCACTTGGACTCCCCCTTCCTGGCATCGCCAGATGCGCCTTCGGCCCGGGCCGGCGCGCCACCCTTGGCGGAATCGCCACCCTTGGCGGGATCGCCACCCTTGGCGGAATCGCCACCCTTGGCGGAATCGCCACCCTTGGCGGAATCGCCACCCTTGGCACCGTCGCCGCGCGGCCCGCCCTTCCCGCCCTTGTCGCCGGACCCGCGCGGCTCGCGCGCTTCGTACTTGGCACCGGGTGTCAGGCGCAGCTGGCCATCGACCACCACCTTGTCGCCGGCGGCAAGACCCGATTCGACGATCAGCTTGTCCTTGGTCGCCGGCAAGGTTTTCACCCGGCGGATCTCGACGGTCTGGTCGGGCTTGGCGACATAGACGAAGTTGCCGTTCGGACCGGCCTGCAGCGCTTCGGCGGGCATCAGGATCGCGCCTTCGATGTTGCGCAGGTTCATTGAGATTTCCAGGAACTGCCCCGGCGTCAGGGCTTCGTCCGCATTGTCGAACTTCGCCTTCATCTGGATGGTGCCGGTGGTCGGATCGACGGTGTTGTCGATGAATACCAGTTCGCCCACGTAGGTGCGGCCGGCGTTGCCGGGCGCGCGCGCCTCGACCTTGAGCTTGCCGGCCGCGCGGTCGCGGCCGATCTCGGCCAGCCGGCTCTCCGGCACGGCAAAGGCGGCATAGATCGGCTTCAACTGGTTGATGACCACCAGGCTGGTGTCGTTGGCCTTGACGCTGCCGCCGGGAAATGCCAGCACCGCGCCGGCCACGCCGTCCATGGGCGAGTTGATGACCGTATAGCTAAGCTGCACCCTGGCCAGTTCCAGCGCCGCGAGATCGGCCTTGACCGTCGCATCGAGCGTATCGACGGTAGCGCGGAAACCGTCCAGGGTGGCGGTGGAAATGAAGCCCTTGGCCAGCAGATCCTGGTTGCGCGCCAGATCGGCGCGGGCCTTGTCGAGCTGGGCGCGGTCGCGCGCGAGATTGGCTTCGCTTTGCTGGACCTGCGCCTGCAGGGCGCGCGCATCGAGCGTGACCATCGGCTGGCCGCGGCGGATATGCTGGCCGGGCTTGAACTGCACGCTGGTGATCAGGCCGTCGATGCGCGCCTTCAAGGTGACCGACGACAGCGCCTCGGTGCGGCCGACCACGTTGAAACGCAGCGGCACATCGCGCTGCTCGACCGGGGCGATGACCACCGGCGTGGGGCGCGGCGTCGGCGCGCCCGACTTGGCGGTGCCCGCCGCGGTGACTTGGCTGCGCTGGTAGACATAGGCGCCGCCGCCCGCAAGCGCGACAAACACGATGGCCGCTACTACGCCGGTACTCTTTGACATGAAATTCCCGAAGTTCTGATGGAGAACAAAGGTGCGCCCGTCGCACCGCACCGGGTATTATGGCGCGTTTCCGCTCTCTGCCGGCGCGGGCGAAAATCAGGCTTTACAGGGCTTTACAGTTCTTGATGCCTGGGGCGCGGACCTCCCGCCACGCGCGGCAAAGGCTGCCGCTCAAAGGCCCTGCTTCAGGCGCCGCACCCCTTCGGCCAGGCGCGCGTGGCTGGCGGCGAAGCACCAGCGCACGAAGCCCTCGCCTTCCGGCCCGAACGCGGCTCCGGGCGCCACGCCCAAGCCGTGCGCGCTCACCAGGCGCTTGCAGAACCCGAGGCTGTCGGTCATGCCCCGGACGCGGAAGAAGGCGTACATCGCCCCGGGCGGGGCCACCGCCGTGATGCCGTCGATGGCCGCCAGCTCGGCATGCAGGAAGTCGCGCGCCGCCTTCAGCCGCGCGACGAAGGCCTGCGTCACCGCGTCGCCCTGCGTCACCGCCGCCACACCGGCACGCTGCACGAACATCTGCGCGCATGAGGTGTTGTACTCGATGATTTTGCCGATGTCGGCGATCAGCCCGGCCGGGGCGGCGATCCAGCCGAGTCGCCAGCCTGTCATCAGCCAGGATTTCGAGAATGTATTGGCGCTGACCAGCCGGTCCTCCGCGCAGGCGATGTCGAGAAAGGAGGGCGCCGACGCGCCCTCGAAGTAGATGCGCTCGTAGGCGTCGTCGGCCAGTATCCAGATGCCGTGGCGGCGGCAGTGCTCGAGCAGCACGCGCTGGCTGGCCGCGTCGATGGTCCAGCCGGTGGGATTGTTGGGGGAATTGAGGACCAGCACCCGGGTCGCGGGGGTGAGGGCCGTGATCAGGCGGTCGAGATCGAGTCGCCATCCGAGCCGTGCGTCGAAATGCAGCGGCACGGTGTGCACGTCGGCGGACAGGATTTTCGGCCCCTCGATGAGGTTGGGCCACAGCGGGGTGACCGCCACCACCCGGTCGCCCGGGGCGATGAGCGCCTGGAAGCACAGCATCAGCGCGTTGATCCCCGAATTGGTCACCGCGATGTTGTCGGGCGCGCAGGGGCCGTGCAGGCGGGTGGCGTAGGCGGCGAGCGCCTCGCGCAGCTCGGGAATGCCGAGGTTC
>CANGUJ010000284.1 GCA_947456845.1 Burkholderiales bacterium
ATGAACCGGCGATCGCCGGTGCGTATGTCGACTTCATGCGCCGCACCGAATTGCAGACAACCTCAGGAGAGACGATATGAACGTGAGACTCGGCTACTTCACCATGCCGGTGCACCCGCCGCACCGTAATCCCACCGAAACCCTGCGCGAGGACCGCGAAATCATCATTCTCGCCGACCAGCTGGGTTACCACGACGCCTTCGTGGGCGAGCATCTCTCGGACCGCATCGAGAACATCACCAGCAGCATGCTGTTCATGGCCACGCTGATTCATTCCACCAAGAAGATCATGCTCGGCACCGGCACGACCAACCTGTCGCACCTGCATCCGGTCCTGGTGGCCTCCCATGCGGCGATGATGGACCACCTTGCGGAGGGGCGGTTCATCCTGGGGATCAGCCCGGGCGCACTGCCTTCGGATGCGGAAGTTCTGGGCATCCTTGGCGAAGACCGCAACAAGATGTTCGCGGAATCCATCGACGTCATCCTGCAGATTTGGGAACGCGAGGCGCCCTACGACATCGACCTGCCGGGCAATCGCTTCAAGGTTACCTCGAGAACCACGTTGCACGAGCCGACAGCGACCGGGGTCCTCTACAAGCCCTACCAGTCTCCGCGGCCCGAGATCGTCGGCACCGTGGTGGCACCCATGTCCAAGGGCGTCATCGCCATGGGCGAACGCGATTTCCATCCGCTTTCCGCCAATTTTCTCTACGACACATGGCTGCCTTCGCATTGGGAGAACTACGCGCAGGGCAAAGCCAATGCGGGCAAGGTGGCCTCCCGGTCCGACTGGCGCGTGGCGCGCACCATCATGGTCGGCGACGACGACAAGGTCGCCAAGCGCTACGGCAAGACCGACGAAGGAAGCCCCTATCGCTTCTATTACCGCAACCTGCACACCAAGTTGCGGCGCGGCAAGCGCGATGCCGTGTTCACCGAAACCGGCGTCACGCCCGTGGAACCGGTCGCGCTCGACGAGGTCGTCGACAAGCTGGTGCTGGCGGGCGGCGTCAGCGAAGTCGTCGACGGCATCCTCAAGCTGCACGAAATGACCGGCGGGTTCGGCGAACTCGTCTATGCGGGCCTCGACTGGGCCGATCCGGCCTTGGCGCGCAGGTCGATGGAACTCATGGCCACCGATGTCATGCCGCAGGTGAACAGGGCGCTCGCCAGGAGCGCCTGAGCAGCGGGGCGCTCAGCCGTGGGCGGCGAGCGTCCTGCCCCCGGCGACGACCGGTTCCGCGTGGATGAGGATGACCGCCAGCACGCAGGATTCGGTGCCGTGGTTGATCCAGTTGTGGACCGTGCCGCGCTGGACCATCACGTCGCCGGCCTTGATGTGCACCTCGACGCCGTTGTCGAGTTCCATGTCGATTTCTCCGGACATCACCACGATGTAGTCGATCGAGTCGGTGCGGTGCATGCGGGCCTCGAGGCCCGGCTTGAATTCGAGGATGCGGAAGACGCTGCCGTTGTGGATCATGGTGAACTTGCCCTCGCGCTTTCCGCCATCCGCATCGCCCGAATTGTCGGCAGGCATCGTATCGGTGGTCCAGACGTTGCAGACCCGCGCGCCGGGGCGCCCGTCGCGCCAATGGCTGACCACCTCATCGATCTTGACCACGGCGTTTCCCTGCTCGTCATGGCCCGTGACCACCCTGCGTATCGGCAACGACATCGACAATTCTCCTCTTGGCTGTGAAAACGAAAACCGGACCGGCAATCCCGGCCGTCCGACCGGCTATCCGGCCGCGAGCTTCAGGCGCTTGAGCGTGGCGGCCTCGGCCGCGCTGTCCTTACGCAGCCGATCGGCGAAGGCGGCGCCGCCGGCAAAGCCGAGACGGCCGGCAATCAGGTCCGGCTGCATCGGCCCGTCGCCGCGATACGGGGCGTGAATGAACGCCATGCCCGCATGCCGCGCGCTCAGCCGGGCAGCATCCCGGCAAGCCGCTTGCCGATGATGGTTTCCGCCTCGGCCATGATGCGGTCGATCAATTCCCTGACCGACGGAATGTCGTGGATGAGCCCGGCGACCATCCCGCAGGACCACGCGCCGGCCTCCATGGCGCCCTCCTGCATGATCTTGGGGTAGACGCCGGCCACCTCCTCGATGATGTCCTCGAACTTGAGGTTCGCGCCGAGCGTCTTCTCTTTCTCGAGCAGGCGGTCCACGGCCGCGTTGCGCAGCACGCGCTCGGTGTTGCGCAAGGGACGCATGACCAGGCGCGTATCGAGTTCGCTCGCGGCGAGGATGGCTTGCTTGACGTTTTCGTGCACCGGCGCTTCCTTGGTCGCGATGAAGCGGGTGCCCATGTTCATGCCTTCGGCGCCGAGCGCGAGGGCGGCGACCAGCGACCGCCCGTCGGCCATGCCGCCCGAGGCAACGAACGGGATCGTCAGCTCGTCCGCCGCGCGCGGCAGGAGGATGAAATTGGGAACGTCGTCCTCGCCGGGATGACCGCCGCATTCGAAGCCGTCGACACTGACCGCGTCGCATCCGATGGATTGCGCCTTGAGCGAATGACGCACCGAGGTGCACTTGTGGATTACCTTGATCCCCGCCTCATGCATGGCGGGCAGCCATTTCTGCGGATTGTTGCCGGCCGTTTCCACCGCCTTGACGCCGCCGTCGATGATGGCGCGGATGTAGCCGGGATAGTCGGGAGAGGACACCGTGGGCAGGAAGGTGAGGTTCACGCCGAAGGGCTTGTCGGTCATCGCGCGGCAGCGGCGGATCTCTTCGGCGAGCAGGGCGGGCGTGCGCTGCGTGAGGCCGGTGATGATGCCCAGGCCGCCGGCATTGGAAACCGCCGCCGCCAATTCAGCGAAGCCGACGTAGTGCATTCCGCCCTGGATGATCGGGTGCTTGATGCCGAACAATTCGGTAATGCGGGTTTTCATCGGAAGAGTCCTTTGTCAGGCGTATTTGGGCAAAGCGTCATTCTTGCGCATTTCCGTCTTCGGCAGAAATCGGATTCGCCATTTGGCAAACCCGCGCGGATCAATGCGAGAATGCATCACACCAAAGCAAACAGGAGACATGCCATGCGTACCGCGTTCGTCGTCGCCTTGGCGGTTATGGCGCTTGCTTCCCTGCCCGCAGCAGCGCAGGCACAGGCCTACCCGGCACAATCCCTCAAGTTGATCACCCCTTACGCACCGGGCAGCGGGGCCGACGCCCTTTCCCGCGTGTTCGCCACAGAACTTTCTACTCAACTCGGCAAGAGCATGGTGGTCGAAAACAAGGCGGGCATGGGCGGCTCGCTCGGCCTGGTCGATGTCGCCCGCGCCGCTCCGGATGGGTACACGTTGGGAATTGGCACAGCGCCCAACCTGGTGACCAACGCCGCCTTGTACGGCAAACTCGGCTACGACCCGATCAAAGATTTCACCTACGTTGGCATCGTCGCGAGCCTGCAGAACGCGTTGGTGTTGCGCGCCGAGAATCCTGCCAACAACGTCGCTGACCTTCTCGCCGCCGTCAAGGCCAAGCCGCGCAACACCTTCACCTACTCGTCCAGCGGTTCCGGCAGCAGCCTGCACCTGGCCGGCGTGGCTTTCGGCCAGGCCAGCGGCACGGAGTTGGTGCATGTTCCGTACAAAGGGGCGCCGGATGCGCTCGTGGGGGTGTTCAGTGGCGACGTGGACATGAGTTTTCAGAATATTCCTGTCGTCGTCTCGCACATCCGCAGCGGCAAACTGAAGGCGTTGGCGGTGACCGGGCTGATGCGCTCGGCCGCCATTCCGAACGTGCCGACGCTCGATGAAATCGCATTCAAGGGACTCGATGTGACCACCTGGTTCGGCTTCATCCTGCCCGCCGGCGCACCGCCTGCAGTCGTGGCGCGCCTTCACGACGCGCTCAACAAATCACTCATGGTGCCGTCCCTGCGCGAAAAGCTGATAGGGCAGGGGTTCGAACTGGTGAGCGCGCCGCTGGAACCGCCGGCCGCGTTTGTCGCTAAAGTGCGTCAGGAGACCGCCAAGTGGGTGCCGATCATCAAGGCCTCGGGCGCGAAGGTCGACTGAGCGCGCCAACGAGTGTGGAGTGCGCGCGCATGGCGCGCATGCCGGGCGGGCCGATCGCGTGAGACCAATCCCGCTCCCGCGCAACGTCCGGAAGCAACAATCATAAAAGTCAGACCGCCGCCATGACCATCGCCGCAGACCTCGCCAGCTTCGTCACTTCCAAAACCACGGCCGACTTGCCCCCGCTGGCGCTGGAACGCGCCAAGATGAGTTTGGCGAGCACGATCGCCAGCACGGCGATGGGCCTTGACATCGCGTCGGCCAGGGCCATCCGGGAGATCGAGAAAGACAACGGCGGCGCGCCGCAGGCGACCCTTTGGTTCGAATCCGCCAGGCTGGCCGCGCCGAATGCCGCGCGGGTCAATGCGGTCGCGAGCGACGCTGCGGCCTCCGATGACAGCGACATGCGCGGCATCGCGCATATCGGCACCATCGTCTCGACGTCCGCGGTGGCGATGGCGGAAAAACTCGGCCGCTCCGGCAGTGATGTGCTGGGCGCCATGGTGTTGGGCTATGAGGTGGCCGGGCGCATCGACGAGGCCCTGACACCCGGGCGCATGCAGCGCGGATTCCACGGGTCTGTCTCCACCATTTTCGGCGCGGCCGTGGCTTCCGGGACGCTGCTGGAACTGTCGGCAGGGCAGATGACCCACGCCATCCTGCTGGCCGCAACCTCCATCGGCGGCCTGGCGATCGCCGCGGACACCAGCTGGGCGCGCGAATATCACGCGAGCCTTTCCGCCATGCTCGGAACGCAGGCCGCCCTGGCTGCCGCGCGCGGGTTCACCTCGGAGGAACAATCGCTCGAGGCGCCGCGCGGCTTCTTCCAGGCCCTGGGCGGGCAGGCCATCGACGACGTGACCGCCGGGCTGGGCGATTCGTGGGACATCGTCACCGACATGGCCATCAAGCTCATGCCGGGCGGGCATCCGTTCCATGCGATTGCAGAGGCCGCAGCGAACGCGGCCATCGAGGGCGACGTCGATCCGCGGCAGGTAGAGCAGATCATCATTTCGGCTGCGCAGATGAAGGATTGGGGCAGCAAGGCGCACCCGCGCGACCTGATCGGCGCGGCACACAGCGTGGTGTACTTCGTGGCCGCGTCGGTGGCCGACAGGCGCTTTTCCTGGGAGCACATCACCGAGGCGAAGTTCGCCGACCCCGTCATCACCGACCTGCAGGACAAGGTGGTCTTCGATCCCGATCCGGCGCCCCTGCCGGACCGCTTCACCCACCGGCATGGCGGTACGGTGATCATCAGGATGCGTTCCGGCGCCGTGCACCGCCATACCTGCAAGGCGCCGCGCGGCTCCGGCGCGCGCGGCGTGGCGTGGAGCGACGTCGATGCCAAGTATCGCCATCTGGTGCCGATGTCCGGCCTGCCGCAGGCCCGGGTGGAGCAAAGCCTGGCCCTGATCCACCGTTTCGAGGCGGTGCGGTCGATGGCCGAGCTAACGGCCCTTCTGCAGGTGCGCTGAGGCCGCCGCGTCATGGCCCAGGAAGGCGCTTGCCGCGACCGACAGTTCGACGATATGACGAATGATCGCCTGCTCCTGGTCGCGGTGACGGGCGATCACGAATTCCAGGCGTTCGGGCGGCAGCGCCGCCGATAGCGGCACCAG
>CANGUJ010000285.1 GCA_947456845.1 Burkholderiales bacterium
ACGCCGTTCAGCGGGCAAGGATGCATTTCGACGTCTACAGGTGCGCGTCCGCGCGTTCGCGCTGGAACCAGCCGCCTGAGCGCGGGGCCGGGTTATACTCCAGTCATCGTCCGTCTGGACGACCGAGGATAGTTATTAGGGTGGGCGGTTGTCAGAACGTGATGTCGATCAGCAACTCGTGGAGAGGGCGCAACGCGGCGAAAAACATGCGTTCGAACTCCTCGTGGCCAAGTATCAGCGCAAGCTGGTGCGTCTGATTTCGCGCATCGTACGCGATCCTGCCGAAGTCGAGGATGTCGCACAGGAGGCCTTCATCAAGGCTTATCGGGCGCTGCCCCAGTTCCGTGGCGAATCGGCCTTTTACACCTGGCTTTACCGGATCGGTGTCAATACCGCCAAGAACTTTCTGGTCTCACAGGGCAGACGCGCGCCTACCAGCACCGAAAAAGACGCCGAGGAAGCGGAAACTTTTGACGATGCCGACCAACTAAGAGACATTAATACCCCGGAATCGCTTCTGATGTCCAGGCAGGTGGCTGCCACGGTGAACGCGGCAATGGACCGGCTGCCTGAAGAGTTGCGCACGGCTATAACCCTTCGCGAGGTCGAGGGCATGAGTTATGACGAGATTGCCGAGTTCATGAATTCCCCGATCGGCACGGTACGGTCAAGGATTTTCCGGGCGCGGGAGGCGATCGCGGAGGAGCTGCGCCCCCTTCTCGGCACCCAGAAAGACAAGCGCTGGTAGCCAACGCGCCATGACGGAGACCCCCATGTCAACACACCAATCCTCCGGACGAGAAGCATTGTCGTGCTTCATGGACGGCGAGATCGAGCCCGCGCATGTCGATGAAGTGGTGACGGCGTGCCGTCCTGCCGGGGACCTGCGTGAAGACTGGACGCTCTATCATTGCATAGGGGAGGTTCTGAGAAGCGCTGACATGGCAGCGCATTCTACTGCTCTGGCCCAGGCCGTGTCCGCGCGTCTGGCCGCCGAGCCCCCGATCCTTGCTGCGCAGCGCCGCCCGGCGTTCCTTTTTTCCACACGGCTGGCCGCCAGCATGGCTGCCGCCGTGGCAGGGGTAGCAGTGGTTGCCTACATCGCGCTTCCGCGCTGGGGCGACTCGGTAGCCGACCCGCCGTCGCTCGCTGTCGCACCTGTCGAGGCAGCGGTCGCCACACTTCCCAACGCATCCAAGCCGGCTGCGGTTGCGCCGGTCGCCACGGCAGCGGTCCCGGCGGTGTCGCCTGAGTTTCTTGTCGCGCACCGCCAGTTTTCCGGCGGTATCGCGATGCAGGGCATGGTCGGCCAGGTGCGCAGCGTAGCAATGGAGGCGGGGCGTTGACGAGGTTAGGCGCAGGCCGCGCCTGGATTGGCTGGATGTTGATGCTGGCCGCGTCATCGGCGGCCCATGCCGGGCCTGCCGCCGGAACCAGTGCCATTAGCTGGCTGCAGCGCGCCCAACACGCCGCGCAGCGGCTTAACTATTCCGGAACCGTTGTCTACATGCCGATGGGCGGGCAGCCGCAAACCTCCCGGATAACCCATGTCTTCGAAAACGGCAACGAGCGGGAGCGTCTGGAAATTCTCGACGGCGCGCCGCTGGTGATCCTGCGCTCGAACGAGGAGGTGAAGTCGTATTCCCCGGAAACCAAGACCGTGATGGTCGAACGCCGCGCCGGGCGCGGAGGGTTTCCCGCACTGTTGACCGATCCCGGTGCCGCCATCGAAGAGCAGTACGAGGTGCGCAAGGGAGATCTGGCGCGGGTGGCCGGTATGGATTGCCAGGTGCTGGTGCTTGAGTCGCGCGACCGCATGCGATACGGGCATCGTTTGTGCATCGAGGCGCAAAGCGGCCTCTTGTTGAAGGCGCAGATGATCAACGAGCGGGGCGAAGTGATTGAGCAGATCGCCTTTTCCCAGGTGGAAATCGGCGGATCGACCGAGAGATACGCGAGCCGCCTCGCGCGGCCCAAGAGCGGCAAGGAGTGGCGTATGTCTACGCCAGGCGTCACCCCGGTCCGATTTGCCGACATAGGATGGCTGATCGAGAATCCGCTGCCGGGCTTCCGCAAGGTGCTTGAACTCAAGCGCGGCATCGGCGCCAGCGAAGTCGGTCAGATCGTATTCTCGGACGGGTTGGCCTCGGTTTCGGTCTTCATTGAACCGATACGTGGCGCCACGTTCTCCGAGGGCGTCTCCAGTCAAGGGGCGGTCAACGTGATCCGGCGCCGCGTCGGTGATCATCTGGTCACCGTCCTGGGTGAAGCCCCGCCCGCATGCATTTCAAGGTTCGCCCAGGCGATCGATTTCAAACCCGTGGTCCGGCAGTAGGCCGGGCTCCCGCCCAGGTTTCCGCGGTTTCCTCAAGAGGCCTTCATGTTCTGCCGGTTGTCACGAATCATTTCCCTGCTTTGTGTTGTCGCGACGCTCCAATTTGCGCCATCGGCCCAGGCGCAAGGCAGGGTGCTGCCCGACTTCACCGACCTCGTTGACAAGGTGGGACCCACGGTAGTCAACATTCGCACCACCCAGTCGGCCCCCGGACAGCGAGGCGGCGCACGGCCCGGGCAGGGTGCGGACGAGGACAACCCCTTTTGCGAGCTTTTCCCTTGGATGTGTCCGCCGCGTGGCGAACGAGCGCCCCGGCCGCCGCGCCCGCAGCCGGAACGCGGCAATGATGAAGTCCCCTCCGGTGTCGGCTCCGGATTCATCCTTTCCCCGGATGGCTTCATCATGACGAATGCGCATGTGGTGCGCGGCGCTGATGACATATACGTACGGCTGACCGACAAGCGTGAATTCAAGGCTCGCCTGGTAGGCGCC
The DNA here is from genome assembly GCA_947456845.1 of Burkholderiales bacterium. Classification (GTDB taxonomy): domain Bacteria; phylum Pseudomonadota; class Gammaproteobacteria; order Burkholderiales; family JAEUOS01; genus JAEUOS01. The sequence goes on from CANGUJ010000285.1 coordinate 2,828, forward strand.
GACCAGCGCACGGACGTGGCCATCGTCAAGATCGAGGCCAGCGGATTGCCTGCTGTGGCTGTCGGAGACTCCGGCAAACTCCGCGTGGGTGAGTGGGTGATGGCGATCGGCTCCCCGTTTGATCTCGACAACACGGTGACAGCCGGTATTGTCAGTGCCAAGGGGCGCGATACTGGTGAGTACGTGCCCTTCATCCAGACCGACGTGGCGATCAACCCGGGTAATTCCGGCGGACCGCTGATCAACATGCGCGGCGAAGTGGTGGGGATCAACTCGATGATCTACAGCCGCTCCGGCGGCTTTCAGGGTATCTCCTTTGCGATTCCCATCGACGAAGCCATGCGGGTCGGGGATCAGTTGCGCACCAACGGGCGCGTGACGCGCGGGTTTTTGGGCGTCCAGCCCGGCGCCGTGACCAAGGATGTAGCTGAATCCCTGGGCCTCAAGGCGCCGGCAGGCGCTGTGGTGGAAAAGGTTCTCCCCGGTACGGCCGCGGAAAAGGCTGGATTGAAGGAGGGCGACGTGATCCTGCGCTTTGACGGCAAGGCGGTGGAAAAGCACACCGACCTGCCGCGCATCGTCGGGAATACCAAACCCGGGCAGAAGGTCATGGTGCAGGTATGGCGCAACGGCGCTGCGCGCGAAATTTCGCTGACCCTGGGCGAAATGGAACCCGAGCGTGTCGCCCAGCGCGCTGGTCGCCAGGCGCCTGCGCCGGGCAAGGACAAGGAAAAGGAGCCTATCCCGAACGCGCTTGGTTTGGTGGTTTCCGACCTGCCCGAGGCGAAGCGGCGCGATTTGAAGCTTGATGGCGGGGTGCAGGTGGATGCGGTCGACGGCGCGGCGGCGCGCGCAGGCCTTCGCTCCGGCGACGTGATTCTCAAGCTGCAAAGCAGCGACGTCAGTTCGGCCAAGCAGTTCAACGAACTGGTTGCCAAGCTTGACCCGAAGCGGGTGATCGCGGTTCTGGTGCGCCGCGGCGAAGTTTCCCAGTACGTCACCATCCGGCCCGACCGTCGGTAGCAAAAATTCGCTAAAATAAGGACTTAGCGGTTTCTTCCGAGGGCGCGATGCAGATCGCGCCCTTGTTGTTTTCGAGCACACCCCAGTCTTGCCAAGGCGGCACACCGCGCATGCAGCACATTCGCAATTTTTCAATCATCGCCCACATCGATCACGGCAAGTCCACCCTCGCCGATCGCATCATTCAGTTGTGCGGCGGACTTTCGGATCGCGAAATGGAGGCGCAGGTTCTCGACTCCATGGACCTCGAACGCGAGCGCGGCATCACGATCAAGGCGCAGACTGCTGCCCTCGACTACGTGGCCCGCGACGGCAAACGCTACAACCTCAACCTCATCGACACCCCGGGGCATGTCGATTTCTCCTACGAGGTGAGCCGCTCGCTTTCGGCCTGCGAAGGAGCGCTGCTGGTCGTCGATGCCTCGCAAGGCGTCGAAGCGCAGACCGTGGCCAATTGCTATACAGCGCTCGATCTCGGGGTCGAAGTGGTGCCTGTCCTCAATAAGATCGACCTGCCGTCTGCCGACCCCGACAATGCCATCGCCGAGATCGAGGACGTCATCGGCATCGACGCGCACGAGGCGATTCGCGCTAGTGCGAAGACAGGCGAGGGCGTCCAGGACATCATCGAGGCCATGATCGCGCGGGTGCCTCCTCCCAAAGGTGATCCCGGCAATCCGCTCCAGGCGCTGATCATCGACTCATGGTTCGACAATTATGTCGGCGTGGTGATGCTGGTACGGGTCATGGAAGGCACGCTCAAGCCCAAGGACCGCATCAAGCTCATGGCGACGGGTGGCACATTCCTGTGCGAACAGGTGGGCGTGTTCACTCCGAAGTCAAAGCAGAAGGAAAGCCTGTCGGCGGGCGAGGTCGGTTTCGTCATTTCCGGCATCAAGGAACTCAAGGCCGCCAAGGTCGGCGATACCGTCACGCTGGCCGATCGGCCCGCCAGGCAGGCGCTGCCCGGCTTCAAGGAAATCCAGCCGCAGGTGTTCGCCGGCCTGTTTCCGGTCGAAGCGAACCAGTACGAGGCCTTGCGCGATTCCCTCGAGAAGCTGCAGCTCAATGACGCTTCGCTGCAGTACCAGCCCGAGGTGTCTCAGGCGCTCGGTTTCGGCTTTCGCTGCGGCTTCCTCGGCCTTCTGCACATGGATATCGTGCAGGAGCGCCTTGAGCGCGAATTCGACATGGATCTCATCACCACCGCCCCGTCGGTGGTCTATGAGGTCGTGCTGCGCAGTGGGGAGACCATCGTCATCGACAACCCGGACAAGTTGCCGGACCCGGGGCGCATCGAGTCCATCCGCGAACCGATCATGACCGTCCAGCTGTTCATGCCCCAGGAGTACGTCGGCGCGATCATGACCCTGTGCAATGCCAAGCGCGGCGTGCAACTCAACATGGCCTATCACGGCCGGCAGGTGCACCTCACCTACGAGATTCCATTGAACGAAATCGTCCTCGATTTCTTCGACAAGCTCAAATCGGCCTCCCGCGGTTACGCCTCGATGGACTATGAGTTCAAGGAGTACCGCACAGCCGATGTCGTCAAGGTCGACGTGCTGATCAACAGCGATAAGGTGGACGCGCTTTCCATCATCGTGCATCGTGCCAACAGCCAGTATCGCGGCCGTGAACTGGTCTCGAAGATGCGCGAACTCATTCCGCGCCAGATGTTCGACGTGGCGATCCAGGCAGCCATCGGCGCGCACATCATCGCGCGAGAGAACGTCAAGGCCTTGCGCAAGAACGTGCTCGCCAAGTGCTATGGCGGCGACATCTCGCGCAA
>CANGUJ010000286.1 GCA_947456845.1 Burkholderiales bacterium
CGTCGCAAAACAATTGGCCGCGATGCTTCTCATGGAAAGCGATTCGATGCTGTCGCACCAGCGCGATGAAGTCGGCCGGGCCGTAGCCCGCCAGCGCCGAACGACAGAACCTGGGGTTTGACGAAACAAAATTGGCGGGGCCCGCGTTCAGGTTCGTGAAGTTGCATCGGCCGCCGCCGGAGATCCGGATTTTTTCGCCGGGTTGCTCGCTATGGTCGATCAGCACCACCCGCAGGTTGCGTTGCCCGGCCACGCCGGCGCACATCATTCCGGCTGCACCGGCGCCGATCACAGCCACGTCGAAATGTTGCATGGCTTTGATTGTTACATGCGTATGCGGCGAATTGGACCGGCTATCCTGCGCTAAACGGCGCCCCCTCCAAGAGTCTTGGATATCACAATGCCATCACGATCCCTGACCGGAGCAGCGGCAACATGCTTGAGTTGGTACTGGCGATGCTGGGGCCGATTGCCCTGCTGACACTCGCCTTATGGACGATCAACAGGCACTTCCGCCGGTTCGACGGTTTCCGTCATCCTGCATTGCTGGGGCTTGTCATTGATGACTTGCCCGAATTCGAGTTCACAGGCCCGACGATCGGTCAGTGGGGCAATCACCGCCTCTACGAGTTTGTCGTCGTTCGCAACAGACGCTTCGATTACGACCGCATTGTGCCGAAGGATTATCGGTATCGCGTGGCGCCCGATGAATTGTTCGTCGCGCCAGGCATGCTTTACGTCGTCCGCTGATTGAGCGCCAGAGGCGCGATGTGCGTCTCGATCTGCGGTGGCGGCGATCAAGTGCGGCCGGGCAGCGCGAGCAAAACCCGCCCGACGGCCGCGTGTGCCGACCGCCGGTCAAAACATCACTTTGCGTACTTGAGCCCGGCGATGTAGTCGGCCACGGCAGCCATTTCTGCATCTGACATGCGTGCGGCGACACCGCGCATCATGCCGGCGGGATCGTTGGCCCGTTCACCAGCACGGAACGCAATCAGCTGCGCCTTGGTGTAGTCCGCCCACTGCCCCGCAAGGCGAGGATACTGGGCCGGGATGCCTGCCCCTGCGGGACCGTGGCAGCCAGCACAGGCCGCAACCCCTTTATCCGCGATGCCGCCCCGGTAAATCTTCTCACCCAGCTTTGCGCTATCGGGGCTACGCGCGGAGCCATCCTTGGGCTTCTGCTCGGCGTAGTAGGCGGCCACGTTGCGCATGTCTTCGGTAGACATGCCGCTGGCAAATCCCAGCATGACGGCGTTCTTGCGTGTCTTGTTGGCCTTCAGGTCGGCCAGCTGCTTGGCGATGTATTCCGGATGCTGGCCGGCAAGCTTCGGATTGACCGCAACCGCGCTGTTGCCGTCGGGGTTGTGGCAGGCGGCACACACCTGCGTGGCGATCTGCGCCCCTTTTGCAGCGTCTGCCTTTGGCGCCGCAGCCGGTTGGGCGGCTAGGGCGGATGCGGAAACCAACACCGTCGTGGCGAGAAACGTAAATGCAGTTTTCATTGTTTGGATGCGAAAAATGGGTCGCCGATGGAACGCAAACGCGGCAAACTCTATATTCTACCGTAAGTGTCCAGCCGCCTCATATTGTGAATCGTTCGCAGTGCGAGAAGGCTTGCTGCCGGCACCCCAAAAGAGAGTCCTTATTTCATGTCATTTCTGCATCGGGCAGCCTTTTTCATTACCGCCGCCAAACTCAGCGACCTTACGTTTCCGTCATCGGCCGAGGTGGCATTTGTCGGCCGTTCCAATTCTGGAAAATCCAGTGCGATCAATACGTTGGCCAACCAGCGGCGGCTCGCCTTCACGAGCAAGACACCAGGCAGGACCCAGCAGCTCAACTACTTCGCCTTGGGCGCGGACCGGTTCCTGGTGGACCTGCCGGGATATGGTTATGCGAAGGTCCAGAAGGCCGAACACAAGCGCTGGGGCGGTTTCCTCTCCGGATACCTGCAGAGCCGTGCGCCGTTGGTGGGGCTTGTCCTCATCATGGACGCGAGGCGGCCGTTGACCGAACTCGATTGCCAGATGCTTGATTGGTTCACGCCGCGCGGCATTCCCGTTCATGCCTTGTTGACCAAGGCAGACAAGCTTGGGCGAAGCGAGCAAACCCGGGTGCTCGTTAAAGTGCAGGGTGAAATGGCAAAGTACGGGCCCATGTGCAGCGCAAGCCTGTTTTCGAGCCTGAAGAAGACGGGTGTCGAGGCTATGGCCGAGGTATTGGCGGTTTGGCTTGGGTTCCCCGAACCGACGCAGAAGGAGGCGCCCCGCAAAAAATTAGGCCGTGGAGAACTCACGCACTCCACGGCCATAAAGGCCTCTAGAATAAGGCACCCGCTCAGGGAGGAAAAGCGGGAGACGCGCAAACGTCTAGGGCATATGTTAAGCAAGCCAGGATGAGAAGCAACTGGGAATAACCCTGAACCTCATTCGTTGATTGGTGGGTTCACTTGGGATTCAAACAGACTTTCAGGGATAACAATATGAATATTTTGGGAAATTTTCCGGAACGTCGGATGCGCCGCAATCGCCGGACCGAGTTTGCGCGGCGCATGGTGCAAGAGAACGTTCTGACAACCAACGATTTGATCTATCCTGTTTTTGTCCTGGACGAACGCGATGTCGGATCAAACGTGGTTCAAGCGGTGCCGTCGATGCCGGGCGTTTCCAGATATACCTTGGACAGGCTGCTCGGGGTGGCCGAGATGACGCTCAAGGCGGGTGTGCCCTGCATGGCGCTGTTTCCCGTGATCGATCAGGCCAGGAAGTCGCTTGATGGACGGGAAGCCGAAAACCCAGACGGACTGGTTCCGCGCGTCGTTTCCGCGCTCAAGGCGCGTTTTCCCGAACTGGGTGTGCTGTGCGATGTCGCGCTGGACCCGTACACCAGCCATGGACAGGATGGCGTGATCGACGATGCCGGCTACATCAAGAACGAAGTGACCGTCGACATCCTGTGCCGCCAGGCGAAAATTCAGGCCGATGCCGGCGTTGACATCGTTGCGCCTTCGGACATGATGGACGGGCGTATAGGAGCAATCCGCAAGACGCTCGATGCGGGTGGGCGCGAGTTGGTGCAGATCATGGCGTACTCGGCGAAGTATGCATCGGCGTTTTACGGACCATTTCGCGACGCCGTAGGCTCGGCGAAGAATCTGGGCAAGTCTAACAAGAAGACCTACCAGATGGATCCCGCCAACACCGACGAAGCCCTGTGGGAAGTGGGTCTCGATCTTGCCGAGGGCGCGGACATGGTGATGGTCAAGCCGGGCATGCCTTACCTGGATATTGTTCGACGCGTGAAGGATGAGTTCAAGGCACCGACCTTTGTCTATCAGGTCAGCGGCGAGTATGCGATGCTCAAGGCGGCTGCGCAGAACGGTTGGCTGGATGAGCGAGCGGTTGCCATGGAGTCTTTGCTTGCTTTCAAACGGGCCGGTGCGGACGGCGTACTCACCTATTTTGCGCTCGATGCGGCACGCTGGCTGCGCGAAGACATGGGGCCGGCTTAGCATCCGCTTGAGGCAGGCGGATGTTAAGCCGGCCCGCGCGGCGAGAGGGCAGTTGTGCGTGGTTCACTCAAGCGTTTCGCCCCGTACCCAATCGAGGTAAGCGGGAAGTCCCGCGACTGCCGGAATAGCGAGGATCTCGGGTACTTCATACGGATGCTGGGCGCGGATCAGCGACTCGACTTTGGCGTATTTGCCTCGGGTGGTCTTGATCAGGATCGTTACCTCGCTGGCGCGTTCCACTGCGCCCCTCCAGCGATAGATTGACGCGCAGCCCGTCATTACGTTGACGCATGCGGCTACGCCGTCTTCAACGAGACTCGTCGCCAGCGCGTCCGCTGAAGTCGCATCAGGGCAGTTGCAAATGATCAGCCAGACGTCGTCCATTGGATCCTCCTGGGGATTGCGCAAACTCCCTTGCGCAGCGGTCGCTTGCGCGCTTTTTGGGTGGCTGACTGCATCTCGCACGGCCGAAAAAAAGCCGGGCGTTGCCCGGCTTTTCGTGAATGCTGATTCGATCAGGATCCCGCCGCTGCTGAAGGCTCGGTAACCTCCGGGCGGTCCAGCAGTTCAACCAATGCCATGGGGGCATTGTCACCCTTACGGAAACCATACTTGAGGATACGCAAATATCCGCCATTACGCTTTGCAAAACGCGGCCCAAGTTCACCGAACAGCTTGACGACCATGTCGCGATCGCGCAGCCGGGAGAACGCCAAGCGCTTGTTGGCCAGAGAAGGATTCTTCCCTAGGGTGATAATGGGTTCGGCCATCATCCGCAACTCCTTGGCCTTCGGCAAAGTGGTCTTGATGACCTCGTGTTTAAGCAGCGAAACCGTCATGTTGCGAAGCATCGCGACGCGATGCGCCGAGGTGCGGTTGAGTTTTCTGAGTCCGTGTCCGTGACGCATGATGTATGCCCCTTAGGCTTTTTCAAGGCCCGCAGGCGGCCAGTTCTCGAGCTTCATGCCGAGGGTAAGGCCACGCGAAGCCAGTACTTCCTTGATTTCGTTCAACGATTTGCGACCGAGGTTGGGCGTCTTTAGGAGTTCGTTCTCGGTGCGCTGGATCAAATCGCCGATGTAGTAGATGTTCTCCGCCTTCAGGCAATTGGCGGAGCGCACCGTCAGCTCGAGATCGTCGACCGGGCGCAGAAGTATCGGATCGATCACGCCAGGCTTGTTTCCACCGGTCGGCGCTTCCTTGGTGTCCTCTAGTGCCGCAAATACCTGCAGTTGCTCTACAAGGATGCGTGCGGCTTTGCGAACCGCCTCTTCGGGCTCGATGACGCCGTTGGTTTCGATGTCGACCACCAGACGATCCAGGTCGGTACGCTGTTCCACCCGTGCGGACTCGACCGCATATGAGACTCGGCGCACCGGGCTGTAGGAGGCATCAAGCACGATCTTGCCGATGGTCTTGGTTTCCTCATCACCCACGATACGCACGTTGCCCGGGACATACCCGCGACCACGCTCGACCTTGATCTGCATGTCGAGCTTGCCATTGCCGGCCAGATGTGCAATGTGATGGTCAAGGTTGATGATGCGCACATCGTGCGGGATTTCAATGTCCTTGGCCGTCACCGCACCGGCACCGGATTTCCTTAGATTGAGCAGCACTTCATCGCGCCCCTCGAGCTTCATGACCACGCCCTTGAGGTTGAGAAGGATGTCGACCACGTCCTCTTGAACACCCTCGATGGTTGAATACTCATGTACGACACCCGCAATGGTCACTTCCGTGGGGGCATAGCCATCCATCGATGACAACAAAACGCGGCGCAGTGCGTTGCCGAGCGTGTGACCATAACCGCGCTCGAACGGTTCCATCGTAACCTTGGCGTGCGAGGGTCCGAGGTCCTCGACATTGACGATCTTCGGCTTCAGAAAACCCGTGTTAGCCATGTGATCCTTCCAATCAAAATAATCGACAGCATGTGCATCGCCCGGTCAGGGCGATCAGCGCGAATAGAGCTCGACAACCAGACTCTCGTTGACGTCCTGGGCAATCTCGCTACGGTCAGGCAGCGCCTTGAAGGTTCCCGTCATCTTCGCGGTATCGACCTGCACCCACGACGGGAAGCCGGCCTGCTCGGCGAGTGACACCGCATCCTTGATGCGCAAC
>CANGUJ010000287.1 GCA_947456845.1 Burkholderiales bacterium
GCCGGCTGGCGGCGGGCGCCCTGCTGTGCGCGGTCGCGGTGGGGGCCTATCCGGCCTACCTGTACCAGCAGCTCGGGCAGGTGCCGCACATCCACGACATCACCACCGACACCGACAATCCGCCGGCCTTCGTCGCGGCGCTGCCGATGCGCAAGGGGCAGAATCCGCTCGATGCGAGCGCGGAGGTCATCGCGCTGCAGAGGCAAGGCTACCCGGACATCGCGCCGGCGCGCCTGGACGCGGCGCCGGCGGCGGCCTTCGAGCGCGCCGAACGTGCCGCGCGCGCGATGGGCTGGCAGATCGTGGCCTCCGTGCCCGCGGAAGGGCGCATCGAGGCCACCGACACCTCGCTGCTGTTCGGTTTCAAGGACGACATCGTCGTCCGGGTCGCGGCGCAGGGCGCCGGCAGCAGGGTGGATGTCCGCTCGGCCTCGCGCGTCGGGCGCGGCGATTTCGGCGTCAACGCCGCGCGCATCCGCAAGTACCTGGCCGGACTGTAGGACGGCGGCCCGCGGCGCGGGTCGCGCTCAGGCGCCCAGCGCGCGACGCAGTTCGGCCGCGCACATGCGCACCGCGACGCTGGCGTCGTCGAACACCCGGCCCATGGTGATGAAGCCGTGGATCTGCCGCTCGAAACACACGTACACCGCCGAATTGCCGGCCGCGGTGAGCGCCTCGGCGTAGTGGCGGCCCTCGTCGCGCAACGGATCGTAGCCGGCGGTGATCACCAGGGCCGGCGGCAAGGCCTCCAGGCTCGCCGCCAGGAGCGGCGAGACGCGCCAGTCGAGGTGTTGCGCGCGGTCGGGCACGTAATGCTGGTCGTAGAAGTAGGCGATGCTTTCGCGGGTGAGCAGATAGCCCTGCCCGTTGCTGGTATGCGAGGGCGCGTCGCGGCGCAGGTCGGTGACCGGATAGATCAGCAGCTGGTGGCGGATCGGCAGGTCGCCGGCGTCGCGCGCGGCGATCGAGACCACCGCCGCCAGGTTGCCGCCGGCGCTGTCGCCGCCGACCGCGAGGCGCGCCGCGTCCACGCCGAGCGCCGCCGCGTTGGCGGCGATCCAGCGGGTGGCCGCGAGGCAATCGTCGACCGGTACGGGGAAGCGGGGTTCGGGCGCCAGGCGGTAGTCCACCGAGATCACGCAGATGCCGGCATCGTTGGCGAGCGTGCGGCACAGGGTGTCATGGGTGTCGAGGTCGCCGATCACGCAGCCGCCGCCGTGGAAGTACACCAGCACCGGCAGAATCGCCTCCGGCCTGCAGCCGAGGGGACGATACAGCCGCAGCGGAACATCGCCATGCGGCCCGGGCGCCCGCAGGTCGCGCACCGCGCCGACCTCGGGCGGGTCGGGCTGGGTGTAGGCGCGCCGGTCGCGATAGAAGCGCCGGGCGTCCGCGGGCGAAAGCATGTGCGTGGGAGGAAGCCCGGATTTTTCGATCAGGTCGAGCAGCGCGCGGGCCTGCGGGTGCAGCATGTCGGATCCTTTCCTTGGGGTGAGCGCGGCAAGCTTAGCGCATACCGCACGCCCCGGCCGGGCGCTGCCTCTTGCGGATACACTTTCGCTGCGCAAACCCCAGGGCATCATCGATGAGCCGTACCACCATTGAAGCGTCCTCCGCCGCGCCCGAGCCCTACGACGCCGCCTGGCTGCCGGAGGGCGTGCGCTCGCGCCTCGTCCCCGGCGTCAACGGACTTTGCATGCATGTGCTGGAAGCCGGATACGCAAATGCCGGCCGGCCCTGCGTCCTGCTGCTGCACGGCTTTCCCGAGCTGGCCTACAGCTGGCGCAAGGTCATGCCCGCACTGGCGGCGGCCGGCTACCACGTCCTGGCGCCCGACCAGCGCGGCTATGGCCGCACGGTGGCCGAGGGCGCGGGACCGGCGGTGGACTACGACTGCGACCTGCGGCAGTTTTCCATGCCGGTGCTGGCGCGCGATGCGCTGGCCCTGCTGCACGCATTCGGCCACCGCGAGGCGGCCGTGGTCGGGCATGATTTCGGCTCGTCGGTGGCGGCCTGGTGCGCGCTGATGCGACCCGATGCGTTCCGCAAGGTGGTGCTGATGAGCGCCCCGTTCGCGGGGCCGCCCGCCCTGCCGTTCGGCCATGCCGACCGCCCGCAAGCCGCCGTTGAAGCGGCGCTGCAGGCGGCCGGGGTCCGCGCGGTGCTGGAGCAACTCGCGGGCCTGCCGCGCCCGCGCAAGCATTACCAGTGGTACTACGCCACCCGCGAAGCCAACGACCACATGTGGCATGCGCCGCAGGGCCTGGCGGCGTTCCTGCGCGGCTACTACCACGTGAAAAGCGCGGACTGGAAACACAACCGGCCGCGGCCGCTGCCCGGATGGACGGCCGCGTCTCTGGCCGAGCTGCCGACGTACTACGTGATGGACGCAGGGTGCACCATGGCCGAGACCGTGGCGCCGCACATGCCGGCGAGCGCGCAAGCCGCCGCATGCGGCTGGCTGACCGAAGCCGAACTGGCCGTCTACGTCGGCGAGTATGCGCGCACCGGCTTCCAGGGCGGGCTCTCGTGGTACCGGGCGCGCATCGAAGGCGCCGGCCTGGGGGAGCAGCAGATGTTCGCCGGCGCCGCCATCGACGTGCCGGCGATCTACATCGCCGGGGCGAGCGATTGGGGCATCTACCAGAAGCCCGGCGATTTCGAGGCCATGCAGACGAGCGCCTGCCGCCGCTTCGAGGGCGCCCACCTGCTCGACGGGGCGGGCCACTGGGTGCAGCAGGAGCAGCCCGCGGCGGTCAATGCCGTGCTGCTCGAATTCCTGAGGCGCTAGGCGGCGGCGCGTCGTTGCCCCGCGCAGCCATCGGCAGCCCGGCCTGCGCGGTAACATCGCGCAATACCGCGGGCGCGGTGGGCGCGGGTGCCCGCGGTTGCCATCATCCGCGCCCGTCGTCGCCAGCCCAGGCCTCCATGAACCGCTCCGCATGAACCACCCCGTCGTCGACGCCCAGATCTCCCCCGAAGGGCGCATGGAAATCCTTTCCTCCGCCGAGGTCTCGCGCCTGCTCGATTCGAGCCAGGGCGGCCTCTACCCGCTGTACCGCAACTGCTCGCTGGCGGTGCTCAATACCGGCAGCCGCTTGGACGACGGCAAGGAACTGCTGGAGCGCTACAGGTCCTTCGACATTTCCATCCTGCAGCGCGAGCGCGGCGTCAAGCTCGACATCCGCGGCGCGCCGGCCGGCGCCTTCGTCGACGGCGAGATGATCAAGGGCATCCGCGAGCACCTGTTCGCGGTGCTGCGCGACGTCATCTATGCGGCCGACGAGATCGGCGCCAATCCGCGGTTCAATCTCGCGGACTCCGCCGACATCACCGACGCGGTGTTCCACATCCTGCGCAATGCCGAAGTGCTGAAGCCGCTCGACCGGCCCAACGTGGTGGTGTGCTGGGGCGGGCATTCGATTTCGCGCGAGGAATACGACTACTCCAAGGTGGTCGGCTACGAACTCGGCCTGCGCATGATGGACATCTGCACGGGCTGCGGTCCCGGCGCGATGAAGGGGCCGATGAAGGGCGCGGCGGTGGCGCATGCCAAGCAGCGCGTCGCCGGCGGCCGCTATCTGGGCTTCACCGAACCGGGCATCGTCGCCGCCGAGGCGCCCAATCCCATCGTCAACGGCCTGGTGATCCTGCCGGACATCGAAAAGCGTCTCGAAGCCTTCGTGCGCGCCGGTCACGGCATCGTCGTCTTTCCGGGCGGTGCGGGCACGGCCGAGGAAATCCTCTACCTGCTGGGCATCCTGCTGCATCCGGACAACGCCGGCCTGCCGTTTCCGCTCATCTTTACCGGGCCGGCGGCTGCGGCCGAATACTTCGCGCGCATCGACGGCTTCATCGCCGCCACCCTGGGCGAGGCGGCGCGCGCGCGCTACCGGATCATGATCGACGATGCGGCCGGCGTGGCGCGCGCCATGCAGCAGGGCTTGAAGGAGGTGCGCGCCTACCGCAAGGCGATCGGCGACGCCTACTACTTCAACTGGCACATGAAGATCGACCACGCGTTCCAGAAACCTTTCCGGCCCTCGCACGAGAACATGCGCGCCCTCGACCTGACCCAGGACGCGCCGGTGCACGTGCGCGCGGCCAACCTGCGGCGCGCCTTCTCCGGCATCGTCGCCGGCAACGTCAAGGACCACGGCATCCGCGCCATCGAGGAACGCGGTCCGTTCGTGCTCAATGGCGACCCCGGGGTCATGCGCGAGATGGACGCGCTGCTCGCCTCGTTCGTCGCGCAGCAGCGCATGAAACTGCCGGGCAGCGCCTACACGCCGTGTTACCGCCTTGTCACCGGAGCGGCCGCATAAGGGACGCGCCGACGCCCCCCCTTCCAGCCGTTTTCCCCGCCATGCGCCTGCTCGTCATCCCTCCCAGCATTTCCGACGCGGTCACCGGGCTGATCCGCGCAGAAGCCGAACGCGCCGCCGCGCCCGGGACCGCACTCACGGTGTTGAGCGCGCCCTTCGGCGTGGCCTGCATCGAAACCCGCTTTGCGGCCATGGTGGGTGCCTACGCCACCGCGCAGGTGGCCGCCGAGAACCTGGCCGGACAGTTGCCCGGGCCGGTGGTCGATGGGGTCTCCGCGGCGGTCAAGCACGCCGAACCGCTGCTGCAACGCAAGCCGGGCCGCGCCGTGCGCGGCAGCTTCGCGCTGCCGCCGGATGTGCCCAACCGCGGCTTGCCGGAGGCGCTGGCACGCCGGCTGGCGCGGCCCTGACGCCACCCCGGATTCCGCATGTTCTCGATTCCCGTCGCGGCGCTTCTCGCGGCCTCCGTGATCGCCTGCTCGTTCATTTCCGGCATCTTCGGCATGGCCGGGGGCATGATCCTGATGGGCATCCTGCTCTTGTTCGTGCCTGTGGCGCAGGCGATGATGCTGCACGGCGCCGCGCAGCTGGCTTCCAACGGTTGGCGTGCCTGGCTGTGGCGCGCGCACATCCGCTGGCGCGGCGTGGGTTTCTACCTGCTGGGTTCGATCGCGCCGGTGGCCTTGTTCCTCACCATCTCGTTCACCGCCTCCAAGCCGCTAGTGCTGCTCTCGCTGGGCCTGATGCCGGTGCTGGTGTGGCTGCTGCCGCACGGCATCAAGCCGAACGCCGAGCACATGCGTGACGGCATCACCTGTGGCGTGGTGTGCAGCACCCTGCAACTGATGGCCGGCGTTTCGGGTCCCATCCTCGACAGCTTTTTCACCGGCTCGTCCATGGACCGCAAGTCGCTGGTGGCCACCAAGGGCGCGATCCAGACCTTCGGCCATTTGCTCAAGATCTTCTATTTCGGCCGTTTTGTCACCCTGGGCGGCGACGGCATCCCGCCGCTCGCGCTCGTCGCCGCGGTGGCCTGCGCGGTGGCCGGCACCAGCTTGTCGAAGCGCCTGCTGGAGAAGATGAGCGACGTGCAGTTCCGCGCCTGGACCCAGCGTCTCATCCTGGCGATCGCGGCGGTGTACACATGCCAGGGCTTGTGGCTGCTGTGGAAGGGCTGACGAGGCCTTTGTCGACCCGCCGGCCGGACCTGCCGACGCGCGGTCGGGTACCATCTTTGTCCCTTGCGCCGTCATCCGGCGCAAGGGAGTAACCTACCCCGTCCCACCCCACCCCACC
>CANGUJ010000288.1 GCA_947456845.1 Burkholderiales bacterium
ACTTCTGTTCGATCAGGAGCACCCGGCCGGAGGGACCCACGACCGCGAAGTCGACTTCGCCGAAAATCTGGTGGCCTTCCTGAACGCGGGTCCAGTGCACGCCGTGGAATACGATGTAAGCGTCGGGCAGTCCGCGGGCGAAAGCATGCAGGGTCTGCAGCTCGCGTTGCAGCGCGCCGCTGGCCTCGAGGGCCTGCCAGCCGTCGGGTCGAATGGTTGCCATGGCGCCATGCTAACCCGCCGGGCCGGGCTCGGCACACCCCGCATCGCGCATGCGGCCCGGCAGGGATGCGTGCGGTGTGTGATCATGCGTGCCTGCCCAACGTGCCGACCGACGATCACCACGCCATGAAGCCTACGCTTGATACCCCGCTGACGAGCGAGGAGGTGGATCACCTCGACGCCTTCCTCCTGCAGTCCGGCCTGGATGCGCCCATGGACATTTCCATGCTCGACGGTTTCCTGTGCGGCGTGCTGTCCGGTCCGCGGCAGATGCCGCCGGCGCGATGGATGCCGTGGATCTGGGATTTCGAGGCCGCCGAGCAGGTCCCGCAGTTCGCCAACGACAAGAACGCCAAGCATGTCGCCGGCCTGGTCATGCGCTTCGCGCGCGAGATCGCCCTCAATCTCGAGCACGCGATTGACGAATTCGAGCCGCTGTTTCCCGAACGCGAGACCGCGAGCGGAAGTGAGTTCGTGATCGATGACTGGTGTTTCGGGTTCCTGAAGGCGGTTTCGCTGGATCCGGCCGCCTGGCAACCGCTGATCGACGAGCACCCGGAGTGGTTCGAGACCATCAATCTCTATGGCACCGATGCGGGCTGGAAAAAACTCGAAGAGGAGATCGAGAAGCTGCCGGACGCCGACGCGCGTCATGCGGCCAGCGTGGCGGCGATCGCGCCGGCGCTGCGCCGCATCTACGGATACTGGCAGCCCGTGCGCGGCTCGGCAGAGGTGGCGCTGCCGGGCGCGCCGACCCCCGCGCGCAACGACGCCAAACCGACGCGCAACGCGCCGTGCCCATGCGGTAGCGGGAGGAAATACAAGGTGTGCCACGGCGCGGCCGCCTGAGCGCGCCGCGAGCGTGGGCGGGCCATTACTTGAGCAGGTCGACGATCGCCTGTAATTCCTTGCGGATGCCGGCGAGATCGGAACCCTGCGGCGGGGCCTTGGACGCGGGCACGGCTTCCGCCTTGAGGCCGACACCCATGCCCTCGTCGAGGCGGTTGCGGGCGCCGTTGATGGTGAAGCCCTGTTCGTAGAGCAGTTCGCGAATGCGCCGGATCAGGAGCACTTCATGGTGCTGGTAGTAGCGGCGGTTGCCGCGCCGCTTGACCGGCTTGAGTTGCGTGAACTCCTGCTCCCAGTAGCGCAGGACATGCGGCTTCACACCGCACAACTCGCTGACCTCGCCGATGGTGAAGTAGCGCTTGGCGGGAATCGGCGGCAGAACAGCCGCGCTGCGGTCAGAGGTCCGAGCTACCGCCACCGTAGTGCGCCTCCACCATGGATTTCAGTTTCTGGCTGGCGTGGAAGGTGACCACCCGGCGCGCCGTGATGGGGATTTCCTCCCCGGTCTTGGGATTGCGCCCGGGACGCTGGGGTTTGTCGCGCAGCTGGAAATTGCCGAACCCGGACAGCTTGACGCTGCTGCCGTTCTCGAGCGCGGTGCGGATCTCCTCGAAAAAGGTTTCCACCATGTCCTTGGCCTCGCGCTTGTTCAGCCCGACCTTCTCAAACAGGAGATCGGCGAGTTCGGCCTTGGTCAGCGTTTGCGCTGAAGCGGCATCGGCCGCAGCGGGCAGGCGCTCAGTCGTGGTCGGATCTTCCATGCTCACTCGTTGCGATGTCGGGATTTTTTCGTCAAAGTTACCGGCCTTTGGCGACCGGTCTACCAGTGGCATGACCAGCCCCGGTACCGGGTTCCCCTGGTGCTATGCCCGCAATCTCGCGCGATGGCTTTTTACCACGGCGTCCACCAGATCCTGCTTCATGGACTCCGCTTCCGCATCGGTCAACGTCCTTTGAGTATCTTGCATAACTACCCGAAACGCAAGGCTTTTTTCGGTTTCGCCGAGGTCGCCGCCAGGCTTGGTCGGGCGATACTGGTCGAACAGGACGATGCTCGAAACGCGCGCATCGGCCGTCGATTTCAGGGTGGCCAGGACCTGGCCGGCCGGCGTTCCGGCATCGACCACCAGGGCGATGTCGCGCATCACCGGCGGGAATTTCGAAGGCTCGACGAAAGCCGGCAGCGGCGCCTGCGCAAGGGCCGCCGTATCGACCTCGAAGAGCACCGGCGCGGCCGGCAGGTCGAATCCGGCCACCCACTTGGGATGCAATTCGCCCAGCCAGCCGATCGGGGTGTCGTCGGCCAGCACCCTGGCGGAGCGCCCCGGATGCAGGGCCGGATGCGCGGCGGCTTCGAAGCGCAGGGCATGCGCGCCATCCGCAAGGGCTTCGAGGTCGCCCTTGAGGTCGAAAAAGTCGACCGCGCGCGCCTTCACATCCCACTCTTCCTCGTGGGCCGGCCCGAAGGCGATGGCGCCGATCATGACGGGCTGATCGATGCCGGCGACGGTGAGCGGCCCGTCGGCTACACGGGCATCGCTGCGGAACACGCGGCCGACTTCGAACACACGCACGCGCGGCTGCTTGCGATTGAGGTTGTAGGCCAGATTGGCCACCAGGCCGCCGAACAGCGAGGTGCGCATCACCCCCATCTGGCTGGCGATCGGGTTGAGCAGCGCAACCGGGGCGGCGTTGCCGGCAAGATCCCGCTCCCATTGCGCATCGACGAAACTGTAGTTGACCACCTCCTGGTAGTCGCGGCCTGCAAGGATGTCGCGCAGGTCGAACAGGCTGCGGCGGGTTTCCGGCGTGACCAACATCGCCGCCCGCGCCTTCGGCGGCAGCGCGGGAATGTTGTCGAAGCCGACCATGCGGGCGACTTCCTCGATCAGATCTTCCTCGATCTCCAGGTCGAAACGAAACGGCGGCGGAGTCACTTCAAGCCGATCGCCGAGGTCCCTGACCGGCAGGCGCAGGCGTTCCAGCGCCGCCTGCATGGCGGCCTTGTCCAGCGGAATGCCGATGACCTTGCGGCACCGCTCGACCCGCATGCGCACCGGATCGCGCGCCGGCAGGGCCAGCGTCTGGTCGTCGATCGGCCCCGCCTGGCCGCCGCAGATATCCAGGACCAGGGCAGTGATGCGCTCGATGTGGGCCACGGTGGTCGCGAAATCCACGCCGCGCTCGAAGCGATGGCCGGCCTCGGTGGTGAAGTTGAAGCGGCGGGCACGCCCCTGTATCGACGCGGGCCACCAGAACGCGGCCTCGATGAATATGCTGGTGGTGTCGAGGGTGACGGCGGTGGCATCCCCGCCCATGATGCCGGCCAGCGCCTCCACTCCGTGGGCATCGGCGATGACGCCGACGCTGTCATCAACGGCGACGGTCTGGCCGTTGAGCAGTTTGACCTCTTCGCCGGCGCTGCCCCAGCGCACATGCAGGTGGCCGCCGGCGATCTTGTCGGCGTCGAAGATGTGCGACGGACGACCCAGTTCAAGCATGATGTAGTTGGAGATGTCCACCAGCGCGCTGATGGGCCGCTGGCCGGCACGCTCGAGCCGGTCCTTCATCCACTGCGGCGTGGCGGCGCGCGCATTGACGCCCTTGACCAGGCGCCCGGAGAAGCGTCCGCACAGGTCGGCGGCATGCACGGTCACCGGCAGACGGTCGGGAACGCTGGCAGCCACGGGGGTGCAGTCGGGCTCGCACAGCGAGGCGCCGGTCAGAGCGGCGACTTCGCGCGCGATTCCCAGCACCGACAGGGCGTCCGCCCGATTCGGCGTGAGTTTGACGGTGAAGACGGTGTCGTCGAGGTCCAGAAGCGCGCGCACGTCTGTGCCCGGCGTTGCCGCCGGCGGGAGCGGCAGAAGGCCGGTGTGGTCGTCGGACAGCCCCAGTTCGCGCGCCGAGCACAGCATGCCCTCGCTCTCGACGCCGCGCATCTTGGCGCGCTTGATCTCGAATGGCTTGCCGTCACCGTCGGCGCTCGGCGGCAGGCAGGCACCGATCATGGCGCACGGCACCTTCATGCCGATGGCGACATTGGGCGCCCCGCAGACGATGTTGAGCAGTTGCGGCTGGCCGGCATCGACCTGGCAGACGTTGAGCCGGTCGGCATTGGGGTGCCGTTCGAAGGCGCGGATCTCGCCCACCACGATGCCCGAGAAGGGCGGCGCGGCCGCATGCATTTCCTCGACTTCGAGCCCGGCCATGGTCAGGGCATGGGCGAGTTGCTCGGCGTTTTCTTGCGGATTGACGAAGGCGCGCAACCAGCGTTCGGAAAATTTCATCTCGGCTCGCCCCCTAGTTGAACTGGCGCAGGAAGCGCAGGTCGCCCTCGTAGAACAGGCGCAGGTCGCCGATGCCGTAGCGCAGCATGGTCAGGCGCTCCAGGCCGGAGCCGAAGGCGAAGCCGATATGGCGCTCCGGGTCGAGACCGAAGTTGCGCACCACGTTCGGGTGCACCTGGCCGGAGCCGGACACTTCGAGCCAGCGCCCCTTCATCGGGCCGCTGGAGAAGGCGATGTCGATCTCGGCCGACGGTTCGGTGAACGGAAAGTAGGAGGGGCGGAAACGGGCGACGATGTTGTCGTCCTCGAAGAAAGCGCGCATGAAATTGAGGAATACGCCCTTCAAGTCCGCGAACGAGATGTCTTCGTCGATCCATAGTCCCTCGACCTGATGGAACATCGGCGAGTGGGTGGCGTCGCTGTCGACCCGGTAGGTGCGCCCCGGGGCGATGACCTTGATAGGGGCCATGGTTTCGTGACCGCGGTGTTTGGCCGCATGCAGGCTCGCGTAGCGCACCTGCATCGGGCTGGTGTGGGTGCGCAGCAACAACTGCTTGCCGGCGCTGTCCCGGGCGTCGACATAGAAGGTGTCCTGCATGGAGCGGGCGGGATGATTCTCCGGGCTGTTCAGCGCGGTGAAGTTGAACCAATCGGTTTCGATTTCCGGCCCTTCGGCGATGTCGAAACCGATCGAGCGAAAGATTTGCTCGACACGCCGCTGAGTGCGCATGACGGGATGCAGGCCGCCGCGCTGGGCGCTGCGCCCGGGGAGAGTGACATCGAGCGCCTCGGCCGCCAGTTTCTGCTGCATCCTGGCGTCCGCCAGCGCCTCACGGCGGTCGGCCAGCGCGGCCTCGATCGCATTCTTGACGCGGTTGATGGCTTCGCCGCGCGCCTTGCGTTCCTCGACCGGCAGTTTCGCCAGGCCCTTGAGGAGCTCGGTCACCTGACCGGACTTGCCGAGGAAGCGCGCCTTCGCCTCTTCAAGCTGCGCGGCGTCGCCGATGGCGGCGAATTGCTCGCGCGCCTGTCCGACGATGCTATCTAGATCTGACATGGAGACATCCTTGCTTCATGGGGCCCGGTGCCGCGGGGCGGGGCGCGGCAACAAAAAAGGCTGCGAAACCGACGCAGCCTTTTTGTCCGACACGCGCGATCTTCAGGCTGCCGCGCCCTTGACCTGTCCGACGATTTGCGCGAACGCCGCCTTGTCCATCACGGCGAGATCGGCGAGTACCTTGCGGTCGAC
>CANGUJ010000289.1 GCA_947456845.1 Burkholderiales bacterium
ACTGGCGGATGCCGCGGAAGCGCCCGGGCGCCACGGCGAGATGCGCACCGAGCGCCGCGCCCGCCGCCTCGCCCAGGCGCAGATCGATGTTGCCGACGATGGCGGCAGCAATCCGGCAGGGACCGTGCGCGCCGCCGGCGCTGGCCTCGGCGATGTTGTTGACGAATTCGGTCTCGCCCAGGCTACGCAGTTCCGCCGGCCCGTCGGTGCGGTAATGGGCGCCGCACTCCATGTACGCCGTGGCCACGATGTTGTGCCCGGCTGACGCATCAGCCAGCACCTCGGCATGCAGGTAGCGGTTGCCGGGATGGTCCCACAGGTGGTGGTGCGCGTCGATGATCGGCAGTTCCGGCTCGAGGGCCGCTTCGCTGCGGCGGGCCAGCCAGTCGGGGCGAACCGGCAGGTGCGGGCTGGCGGGTGCTTGGGGTGTGTTCAAGGTTGCTCCTCCCTGATGGCGCGGGTTCCCCGGGGCAGCCGGGAATCACGGGGGCCACATCATATAGCGGCACCGGATGCTGCCGCGGGCGCGGTGAGGCGCTTCGCGTCGCAAGCGCCTATTGCAGCTTGATGTTGGCGGCCTTGACCAGGTCGCGCCACTGCGCCAGGTCGGCGCGGATGCGCGCGACGAAAGCGTCCGGCGTGGTGCCTTCCGGCTCCAGCCCGGCGGCGCGCAGGCGCTCCGCCACCTCCGGCACCTGGATGATCTTCGCCGTCTCGGCCGCGATGCGCTCGACAATGGCGCGCGGCGTGCCGGCCGGCGCGGCGCGCTTCCCGCAGGCAACCGGCCTCTAGTTTCGACGTGCCGCAGCCGGTTCTGCCGCATGGCGGAGGCCTAGAACAACCGGATGCCCTGCGACTGGATCACCTGGGCCCACTTGGCCGTTTCCGCGCGGATGTAGGCCGCGAAGTCGCCGAGATTGAGGATGGAAGTCTCGATGCCGTTGGACCTGAACTGCGCTTGCACCTCCTCGGAAGCGACCGCCTCGCGGAGGGCCGACACCAGGATGGATTCGGTGCGCGCCGGCAGCCCGGGCGGCGCGGCGATGCCGAACCACACGCTCGACTCGAACCCTTTCAGGCCGAGTTCAGCGATCGTCGGCAACTGCGGCGCGCTGGACGCGCGCAGGCTGCCGGTCGAGGCGATCGCGGTGAGCCGGCCGGCCCGCACATACGGCATGACGGAGGACGCCGGGGCGAACATCAGCCAGATGCGCCCGGCCAGGAGGTCGGTGACCGCCGCCGCACTGCCCTGGTAGGGCACATGCAGCATGCGCACATCGGCCATCGCCGAGAACAACGCCGCCGCCATGTGCAGCGCCGTGCCGTTGCCCGCCGTGCCGTAGGCGATGTGGTCGGGCTGGTACTTCAGACGCCGGATCAGGCCTTCCAGCGAAGTGATGCCGAGATCCGGATGGAGCACCAGGATGTTGGGCACCCGGCCGATGAGCGCCACCGGCAGGAGATCGCGCGCGAGATCCACATCGGTCGGGCTGTTGGCGGCGGTGTTGATGACGTTGGCCACCGTGGCGAAGAACAGCACATGGCCGTCCGGCGGCGCGGCGGCGACCGCGCGCGCGGCGATGCCGCTGGAGGCGCCGGCACGGTTTTCCACCACCACCTTCTGGCCGATCACCGGCCCGAGCTTTTGCGCGACGATGCGCGCGGCGACATCGGACGAACTGCCGGGCTGGAAGCCGACGATGATGCGCAGCGGCTTTTGAGGATAGATGTCCTGGGCCGCGGCGGCGCATGCGAGACTCGCCATCGCCCATGCTGCCAGGGTCCTGCCGAAACGCCGCATCACGCCGGTGTCCGCGCAAGCTTGCGGCACCTGCCGCGGGCGCAACCGTTTCCTGGCGTTCATGCCGGACGAGCCGGAGCCCGCGAACGCTGGCGACGGGCGACCGATGGCTTCACGACCAACGCGGGCACCGGTGCGCGTTTGACCTTCAACAGACCGAACAGACCGGACGGGCGCATGGCAGCCTGACCTTGGGAAATCCTCAGACGGAGTTTACGCCGCCGCCCGCCTGACCGAACACGAGTCCGCATCCGCACGCCCGCCGCTCATGCCCGACTGACGATGCGCCGTTCGCGGCCGCGGACCGTCCCGCACCGCCGCCCTATGGCGGCGTCCGCTGGGTCCGGGGTCTATCGGGCCTGCCTCGGCACTTGAGACGCCAAAGGAAAGACGGAAGGCATGACATAAGGCACCCTTTTCGCGCGATCCGCGCGCCTATCCCCGGCTACCATCTGACCATGACAACCCTTGCCACAGACCGCCATGCGCGCGACGCCAGCATCGCAGGGCCGCCCCCGGCGCGTGTGGCACTGGTGATGATCGCCAGGGACGAGGCACGATGCATTGCACGCTGCCTCGACAGCGCGCGCCCGTGGGTGGACGACATGGTGGTGCTCGATACCGGATCGACCGACAATACCGCGGACCTGGCGCGCGCCTGCGGCGCACGCGTCCATCGCTTCGCCTGGGTGGATGACTTCGCGGCTGCGCGCAACGCCGCCTTGAGCCATTCCGACGCGGACTGGAATCTCATCCTGGACGCCGACGAGTGGATTGAAAGCGGCGCGGAATGCCTCTCCCGCGATATCCTGGGCCAGACGCCGTTCATCGGCGTCGCCGCCATCCGCAGCTCGTTCCAGAGCGGCGGCGCCTCGGCAAGCGCGATGAGCCCGATCTCCAGGCTGCTGCCCCGCGGTACCCGTTACAGCGGCCGCATCCACGAGCAGCCCCAATCGGACCTGCCACGCAGGCGCATCGCACTGGTGATCGGCCATGACGGCTACCTGCCCGACCTGCTCGAGAAAAAGCGCGGCCGCAACGCCGCCCTGCTTGCGCGGGAACTGGCCGATGACCCCGAAAACGCGTTTATCCACTACCACCTCGGCAAGGACCACGAGGTTTACCAGCGCTATGCGCAGGCGTGCCGCCACTACCAGTACGCATGGGAGCGTTCGAGACCCGACGACGGCTTTCGGCATGGCCTGATCACGCGCTGGATGCACTGCATGGGCCAGGCCGGCCTCGCGCAGCAGGCGGTGGACCTTGCCATCGCCGAGATGGACCACTGGCAGCACTCGCCGGACTTTTTCTTCGTCCTGGGCAACCTGGTGCTGGACCTGGCCGTCGCACATCCGGCGCGCGCGCCCTCCGAGTTGTTGCCCCTGGCCCAAGCCTGCTGGGAGCGTTGCCTGGAAATTGGCGAGGCGCCCGCATTGCAAGACAGCGTGGCCGGACGCGGCAGTCACCTGGCCGCGCACAATCTCGCGGTGGTTCGCAGCGGCCTGGAACACGCCCTCGCAACCTAGGTTACCCCCTCCAGACCACCTCCTTGCCGCCTGCGGTGCGGCCCGCACGCGTACGCGGTCGATCCGGCGCCGGCCACGGTCGCAGCGTGAAATCCGGCCTCCATGGCCCCGCGCCGCTACCGACACCATGATTGCGGCCGCCGGCGAACCCGGAGAAAATCCGGTGTTGCGGCAAGCATTGAAAACGGAAAACCCATGACACCCAGGCTGGCGTTCGACCATATCCACCTGATCAGCCGCGACCCGCGCGCCGCGGCCGACTGGTATTGCGACAAATTCGGCGGCGAGGTCAGCGCAGTGCAGGAGAACCTGCGCGGCGCGCCGCAGATCGACGTGCGCATCGGCGGCATGACGCTGGTCATCCGCGGTCGTCGCCCCGGCGAGCAGCCGGCCGATGCCGCACCGATGCGCGCCTTCGACGGCTATTCCAGCCATGACGGCTGGGGCACCGATCATTTCGGCTTCACCTATCGCGGCGACCTGCGCGCCTTCTGCGCGGAACTCAAAGACAAGGGCGTGCGGATGGCCGTGGAGCCCTGGGAGTTCAAGCCCGGCCTGGTGCTGTGCTATGTGGCCGCGCCCGACGGGGTGAGCATCGAACTCATGCAGACAGGCGCCTAGTTCGAGGGTACGAGAGCGCCGCTGCCCGGAAAGCCACAACACCATGTCCCCCTCGGCCATCGCCGGCCCGGCTCGCCCTGCCATGAGCGACGCCATCGTCTCGGTACGCGGCGTCTCCAAGACCTACGCAAGCGGTTTGGTCGCGCTCAAGCGCATCGATCTCGACATCCGCCGCGGCGAGATCTTCGCCCTGCTGGGCCCGAACGGCGCCGGCAAGACCACCCTCATCGGCACCATCTGCGGGCTGGTCAGGCCGAGCAGCGGAACGATCATCGCCGACGGGCACGACACGGTGAAGGACTACCGCGCCGCGCGCGCGGCGATCGGCCTGGTGCCGCAGGAACTGCACACCGATTCGTTCGAGACGGTATGGGCGACCCTGCGCTTCAGCCGCGGCCTGTTCGGCAGGCCGCCCGACCCGGCCCATCTGGAGCGGGTGCTGCGCGACCTTTCCCTGTGGGACAAACGCGACGCCAGGATCATGACCCTGTCCGGCGGCATGAAGCGCCGCGTACTGATCGCCAAGGCGCTCTCGCACGAACCGAAGATCCTGTTCCTCGACGAACCCAGCGCCGGGGTCGACGTGGAGTTGCGCCACGACATGTGGCGCATGGTGCGCGCGCTGCGCGACGGCGGCACCACCATCATCCTCACCACCCACTACATCGAGGAGGCCGAGGACATGGCCGACCGCATCGGCGTGATCAACCGGGGCGAGCTGATCGTGGTGGAGGAAAAGGAGGCGCTCATGCGCAAGCTCGGCAAGAAGCAGCTCGCGCTCACGCTGCGCCACCGGCTCGCGCAGGTGCCGGCCGCGCTGGCGCACCTGCCGCTGGAACTCTCCGGCGACGGCGCCGTGCTCACCTACACCTTCGACAGCCAAAACGAGGAGACCGGCATCGCCGCCCTGCTGCGCACGCTCGCCGAGCATGGCATCGACTTCCATGACCTGCGCTCCAGCGAAAGCTCGCTCGAGGACATTTTCGTGAGCCTGGTGCGGCAGCCGGCGCAGGATGCGGCATGAACGCCCACGGCATCCGCGCCATCTACCGCTTCGAGATGGCGCGCACCCTCCGCACCCTGATGCAAAGCATCGCCGCGCCGGTGCTTTCCACGTCGCTCTACTTCATCGTCTTCGGCGGGGCGATCGGCTCGCGCGTGGGGGACATCGACGGCATCAGTTACGGCGCGTTCATCATTCCCGGGCTGGTGATGCTCTCCCTGCTCAATGAAAGCATCTCCAACGCCGCATTCGGCATCTACATGCCGAAATGGTCGGGCACGGTGTATGAACTGCTCTCGGCCCCCGTGTCCTGGTTCGAGGTGGTGGTCGGCTATGTGGGCGCGGCGGCCACCAAGTCGGTGGTGCTGGGCCTGCTGATCCTGGCCACGGCACGCCTGTTCGTGCCCTACAGCGTGGCCTACCCCGTATGGATGCTCGCGTTTCTGGTGCTCACCGCGGTGACGTTCAGCCTGTTCGGCTTCATCATCGGACTGTGGGCGGACGACTTCCAGAAACTGCAGGTGGTGCCGCTCCTGGTGATCACGCCGCTCACGTTTCTGGGCGGCGCCTTCTATTCGATCGCCATGCTGCCGCCATTCTGGCAAAAGGTCACGCTGTTCAACCCGGTGGTCTACCTGATCAGCGGGTTCCGCTGGAG
>CANGUJ010000290.1 GCA_947456845.1 Burkholderiales bacterium
CCAGCGGCTGCCCGAGCAGCGTGAAGGGACGCGGGCCGCCGGCCAGCGCCGACAGCGCGACGGTGGGGTACCAGAAGCGCCGGAAAACCGGATGTTGCATGACGAGCACGGCGACTCTCCACGGGAAGGTATCTCCGTGGTCCAGCAAATTCCGCACCAGCCGGCGCGAACTTCAGGCCGAGGTGGCGTGGGCCGTGACCGCCTCGAGGACCCGCACACCGCCCTCGCCGAGGATTTCGGTCTTGACCACGGCGAAGCTGCGGCCGGTGTGAATCGGCGTCGCCCTGCATTCGAGCGCCGCGCCCTTGCCGGGGCTGAGGAACCAGGCGGTGATGTTGGAGAGCACCGTGTGGCGCGGCACCGCCGCCATCGCGGTCTCGGCAGCCAGGCCCATCAAGAGGCCGCCCTGCACATGCCCGACGCGGTTGGCGGTATGCGCGCCGGTGAGCATGCGGCTGTGCGCGCCGCCGCCGTCCACCGGGGTCGGCCGGATATCCCAGAAATGGCGCAGGAACGTGATGCCATCGGCCGCGCTTGATGCGATCGCGGCTTCGCCCGCGGCCATGACCTCGCGCTCGCGCACGTCGAGTTCCGCAGGATCGAGCGGCGCGGCCGGCTTGAAATCCGGCTGCTGCCAGGGCAGGGGCGTGAGCACGCGGCCGCCCGGCGGCGGCGGCAGCCGCACGAAGGTTGCGCTGGCATGACACAAGGACGTCTCGCCGGAGCGCACCACCGCGCGCGAAAGCAACTGGCCCACCGCATCGCCCTTGCTCTCACCCTCGTAGATGCCCTCGAACACCGGTTGGCCGTCGAACGGTGCGCCGGTGAAGCGCGCATGCAGGTTGGTGGTGGCCAGGCGCTCGCCGGGAATGATGAACAGGCGCGTCGCCGTCGACAGGGCGATGTCCACGGTCATCAGGAACGCGGTCAACTCGATGCGGCCGAGAAGGTCGGTGCACCAGGGGCCCGGCGGTATGGTCACGTGGGCCCGGTCGCTGCCCACCCAGGGCCAGGTGGTGTCGAGGAAGTGCCCGGTGAACGAAAAACCCGGTACCCGGTCGGCCGCGAGGCCGGCCAGCAGCCGGCGGCGGATTCGCTCGTGCGGATTCAACGTCATGGATGCGGGTGCGGCGCCGCGCGGCGGCATTGCCGGCTTCAGTCGGGCTTGATCCCCGCGCGCTTGATCACGGCGGCCCATTTGGTCATCTCGCCGCGCACGAAGGTGCCGAATTGCTCGGGCGTGCCGGGCGAGACTTCAGCGCCCTGGCCGAGCAGGCGCTCCTTGGTCGCGGGGTCGGAAAAAGCCTTCACGGTATCGGCATTGATCTTCGCCACGATGTCGCGCGGCGTCGCCGCCGGCGCCCACACGCCTGCCCACGAATAAGCCTCGTAGCCGGGCACACCGGCCTCGATCATGGTCGGCAAATCCGGCACCAGCGCGGAACGCCTGGGGCTGCCCACCGCAAGCGCCTTGACCCGCCCGGTCTTCACATGCGGCAGGGCGGTGGGGCCATCGGAGAACATCAGCTGCACCTGGCCGGCCAGCAGGTCCGTCATGGCCGGCGCGCTGCCGCGATAGGGAATGTGCAGCATGAACACGCCGGCCTTTTCCTTGAACAATTCGCCCGCCAGATGCGTGCCGCCGCCGTTGCCGGCCGAACTGAACGCGAGCTTGCCGGGGTTGGACTTGGCGTACTGCACCAGTTCGCGCACGTTCGAGGCCGGCACCGAGGGGTGGGCGCACAGGATGATGGGGAACTGCGCGCCGAACATCACCGGCGTGAAGTCCTTCTCGATATCGTAGGGCAGCTTGTTGCCGAAGCCAGGCAGCACCGACTGATGGATCGCGCCGACGAAAAGGGTATGGCCGTCTGGCGCCGCACGCGCGGCCACCTCGGCGCCGATCACGCTGTTGCCGCCGCCGCGGTTCTCCACCGTGACCTGCGCGCCCCAGATTTCGGTGAGGCGTTGTGCCAGCGCGCGGCCGGTCACATCCACCGGACCGCCGGGCGGAAACGGCACGATCAGGCGCACCGGGCCATTGGGAAAGCGCGCCTGCGCACGACCGATGGACGGCGCCGCGGGCAATGCGGAGAGGGCCGCGAGTTTCAGGAGTTTTCGACGAGTGGTCATGGCAAGGCTTCCTTTACATCATGCGTTCGCCGGTCGGCAATGCACGGCGGTCGAACAGGGCCACCCAGCCGCGCGCAATCCGGTACAGCACCCACAGGCCGGTCCCCGCCCAGATGACCCAGGCGATCGGAATGCCGATCAACGACACAAACGCAAGGAGCCCGATCGCGGCCCACATCAGCGCCAGCCAGAAGGTGCGGATCTGCCAGCTGAAATGGCTTTCGAGAAACGTGCCGGCCGCGTCGCCGCGCTTCACGTAGTTGAGGATCACGGCGATGATGGACGGCCAGCCGGCGAGGAACGCGGTGACGATGAACGCCGCACTGGTGATGCCGATGATCGCGCTCCAGGCATGCAGGGCGTAGATCAGGTGGGTGGCGCCGAGAGGTGCGGACTCTGGCAGGCCACTGCGGCCGTCGATGTCGGTCATGGGCGTTTCCGGGTGGCGGGGCGAGGGCAAGTTATACCCGAGTTGGCCGCTGTGACGGCGGTTTCAATTGAACCAATACGGCGCCGACCGAACTCCGCAGCGAGAAAGTCTACGAAGGCATGCACCTTGGCCGACAGGTGACGGCGGCTCGGGTATACCGCGTGGATCGGCGCGGCGGGCGGGAGGAAGTCCCTGAAGATGGGCACCAGCCGCCCGGCTTAGATATCCGTGGCGACGATGAAATCCGGTTCGCAGCAAATGCCCAGGCCTTCGGCGGCGGCGCGCGAGCATGTCGCCGTTGTTGGTCTGCACACTGCCCGACACGCGCACACGCTCTTCGCCACCGGCGCGGTCGACGAAACGCCATTCGTTTCGATTGGGCAGGTATTCGTAGAGCAGGTCAAACCATGTTCGTGGCCCACGCGCTGCTCAAGGTCCTGGTGTTCACGCCTGCCGGCACCGTGAAGTTTTTCGAATCCATCGGCCTGCCCGGCCCGCTGGCCTACGCGACCATCGTGGCCGAACTGGTCGGCGGCGCCCTGATCCTGGCCGGCAACGGCTGGCTCTTCACCGCGCCGAACGGCAGCTGGGAATACCCGGCCTTCCTGACTGTTGCAGCACTGGTGCAGTCGCTCCTCGGTGACGGCGGCGACAGTTCGGGGGACGGCTGCGGGGGCGGCTGCGGCCACTGAGGCTGCCGGCAGAGCCCGAGGTGACGCCTGGAGGCTGTGCGCTGCCACCGCTGGTCCGCGCCGGTTGCAACTCGCGGCCTGAATCCGCCGCTTCGTCGCATTCCGCTGGAACACATGCAGCCAGGCAGGGACACTGCGCCGGTCGAAACAGCCGTGCGAGGTTTCCATGCCCACCGGTTTCAATGCCGTCATCCTGACCCACATGCTCGCCGCCTTCGCGGCGCTCGGCCTGGGGGCCTTCATCTTCCTGCGCCGCAAGGGGGACGCAGCCCATCGCGTCGGCGGCCGCGTGTGGGCCGCCCTGATGCTGGTGACCGCCCTCTCGAGTTTCTGGATCCGCAGCAACGGTACCTTCTCGTGGATTCATGGCCTGTCGGTATTCACCATCGGCGCGCTCGGTCTCGGCGTATGGCTGGCCGCGAGCGGCCACATCGCCCGCCATCGCCGGGTGATGCAGAACCTCTACGTCGGCGCGCTGGTGATCACGGGCTTGTTCACGCTGCTGCCGCAACGCCTGCTCGGGCGCGCCTTGTGGGGCGCCGTCGGACTGGCCTGACCACACACTTTCGGAGAAACGCTCATGCAATCACAGGATATCGAGCGCATCGCGCGCCGCCGCGCGAACGCCAAATTCGGCTTCTTCATCCACCTCGCGGTGTTCATCTGCGTCAACGCATTCCTGCTCGCGGTCAATCTGGCGACCCAGCCGAATACCCCATGGTTCCGCTTTCCGCTGGCCGGCTGGGGGCTTGGCCTGGCGGTGCACGGCCTTGCGGTATTCTTGCCCGACTTGGGCTTGCGCGAACGGCTGGTCGCAAGCGAAACGCGCAAACTCGAAAGACGCATGGCCGAGAAGCCGTGATTTCCGCATTCTCCCACCCAGGACTCCGGATGGCCCTCCCGTCGCGCGTCCCGGTCCGGCACATGGTGCTGGCCACCCTCGCGCTCAACACGCTGATCGCGCTGGCGATCACTGCGTTCAGCCCGCACGGGCACGGCCTGGTCAACAACCTCGTGTTCAGCCAGTGCATCGGGCTCATCACCTACGCGGCGATCGACCTGCCGCGCCGGCGCCTGTGGCCGGACGGGCCTTCGCGCATGCTGCCGATGGTGGCGCTGGTGCTGGCCGGCGCCTGCATCGGCTGGTTTGGCGGCAGTCTGCTGGGCCGCCTGCTGCTCGGCCTGCCCCCTACCCTGGGCGACATCGGCACCGACGCGGCGATCGGCTTTTTCACCCTCACTGTCGCCGCGGGGTTTGCCGCGACCGGCTACTTCCAGGCGCGCGAGCGCATCGCCGCCAGCGAAGCCCTGGCGGCGGAAGCGCGCCTGCGGCTGCTCTCCGCGCAGATCGAGCCGCATTTCCTGTTCAATACGCTGGCGAACCTGCAGGCCCTGATCACGGTGGACCCGGTCCGCGCGCAGGCCATGCTGACGCATCTTGACCGCTATCTGCGCGCCTCGCTGTCGGCAACGCGCGACGCCAATGCCACGCTGGAGGCGGAATTCGGGCTGCTGCGCGCTTACCTCGAGATCATCGCCATCCGCATGGGGCAACGCCTGACATTCGCACTCGATCTACCGCCCCCGGTGGCGGGCCTGCGCGTCTTGCCCATGCTACTGCAACCACTGGTCGAGAACGCGATCCAGCACGGCCTCGAACCGAAGATCGCCGGCGGCCATGTGCGTGTGCAGGCGCGCACGCAGGAGGACAGCCTGTGCCTGATGGTCGAGGACAACGGCTGCGGCATCGGCCCCACGCCGGCCCCGGCTGGCACCGGCGTGGGGCTGGCCAATGTGCGCGAACGGCTGGCAGCCCATTACGGCAAGCACGCACGGCTGGAGGTCGCGGCACGGCCGACCGGTGGCACCGTGGTCACGCTCATGTTGCCCTTGCACGGGAGCCGCGCGTGAATCCGCGCGCCGTGATCGCCGAGGACGAGCCGCTGCTCGCCCAGTCGCTGGCGACGGGGTTGCGCGCGGCCTGGCCGGAACTCGAGATCGCCGCCTTCGCAGCCAATGGGATCGAGGCGATGGAACGCATCGAGGCGATCGCACCTGACGTGGTCTTCCTCGACATCCGCATGCCGGGCTTGAGCGGACTGGAGGTGGCGGCCGAAATTGCCGACCGCATGTCGGCCAGCGCGCGGGTGCCCGCACTCGTGTTCGTGACCGCGCATGACGAATTTGCCCTCAAGGCCTTCGATCTCGCCGCCATCGACTATCTGCTGAAACCGGTTGACCCGGCGCGCCTGGCGCAAAGCGTGGCGCGTCTGAAGGCGCAACTGGCGGCGCCCGCGTCGGCTATCAATGCACTGGCCGCCAAACTCGAGCGCGTGCTCAATGTCGCGC
>CANGUJ010000291.1 GCA_947456845.1 Burkholderiales bacterium
CGCGTACTTTGGCGGCAAACCGCTCCTGACCGAAATTCCGGAAACGCGCGACGCCTGAAAAAAGCGGTGAGCACGGTCGATACCGCCGCCTTCCACGATGAACGACGCCGTCTATTGCGCACGCTGGCCGTGGCCGGTATCGCCACCCTCGCCGGCCCGGCAGTACGGGCCCAGGAATGGCCCGTCCGGCCGCTGCGCCTGATCGCCCCGTTCACGCCGGGCGGGAGCGCCGACAACCTGGCTCGCCTTCTGGCCCAGCATTTTTCCGAAGCCTGGAAGCAGAATGTCGTGGTCGAGAACCGCGCCGGCGCGGGCGGCGCGATCGGTTCGGAGATGGTCGCCAAGGCGCCACCTGACGGCTACACGCTGGTGATCTCCGGCATCGCCTCGCATGTGATCGCCGCGGCGGTCTCGAAGACGCCCTACCACCCGGTCAACTCGTTTACCCACATCGCGCTGCTCGGCGGCCCGCCGGCGGCCCTGTGCGTCCATCCGGACGTGCCCGCGAAAACCGTGCGCGACCTGATGCAACTGGCAAACGCCGATCCGCAGGGCCTCTCCTGGGGCTCCTCCGGCACCGGGACCCACGCCCACCTGATCGGTGAGATGCTGCGCGTCCTCGCCCGCGCCAGGCTGGTGCATGTGCCCTACAAGGGCGGCGCACCGGCCATGACCGATCTGGTCGGCCGGCAGATACCGGCGACACTCACCGCGCTCAGCTCGGCGATGCCGCACCTGCGCGCCGGACGCATCCGCGCGCTGGCCGTATCCACGCGCCGGCGCCTGCCCGACCTGGCCGATGTGCCGACCTTCAGCGAAGCGGGCTATCCGGCCCTGGTGGCGACCACCTGGTTCTCGCTGTCCGGCCCGGCCGGCATGCCGCCCGCGGTGGTGGCCGCCATCAATGCCGAGACCCGCCGCGCCATCGCCAGCGCGCGCTGGCGCGAGCGCACGGCAAGCGAGGGCTTCGAACCCAATGACCTCGATGCCGCCGCCTTCACGCAGTTCGTCAAGAACGAGATCGAGCGCTGGACGCCGCTGGCCAAGGCGGCGCAACCCGAATCATGAAGAGGACGACATGGCCCTGACCCACGCACAGAACGAGGAACTCGTCCGCACCGGACGCGGCACCCTGATGGGCGACCTGATGCGACGCTACTGGATACCCGCCCTGCACGACTGGGAACTGCCCGAGCCCGACTGCCCGCCGGTGCGCGTGCAACTGCTGGGCGAAAAACTGGTGGCCTTCCGCGACACCTCCGGCCGGGTCGGCCTGGTCGACGAGTTCTGCGCCCACCGCGGCGTTTCCCTGTGGTTCGGCCGCAACGAGGAAAACGGCCTGCGCTGCCCCTACCACGGCTGGAAGTACGACATCGCCGGCCGTTGCGTGGACCTGCCGTCGGAACCGCCGGAAACCGGCATGGCCGCGCGCGTGCGCCTCACCAGCTATCCCTGCATCGAGCAGGGCGGCGTGGTGTGGGCCTACATGGGCCCGCCCGACCTGCAGCCGGAGCCGCCGGGGCTGGAATGGGCGGTCGTGCCGCCCGAACGCCGCTTCGTCACCAAGCGTCTGCAGGAGTCGAACTACCTGCAGGCCATGGAAGGCGGCATCGATTCGAGCCATGTCTCGTTCCTGCACTCGGGCGCGCTCAAGCGCGACCCGCTGTTCGTCGGCAGCCGCGGCAACCAGTACAACGAACATGACAAGATGCCGCTTTTCGACATCACCGAGTTCGAGGGCGGCCTGCTGATCGGTGCGCGCCGCAACGCCGACCAGGGCCGCTTCTACTGGCGCATCACGCCCTGGATCATGCCGTGGTTCACCATCATCCCGCCGCGCGCCGGCCATCCGCTGGGCGCGCACGCCTGGGTGCCGATCGACGACGAGAACTGCTGGGCATGGTCCATCAACTACCACCCCAGGCGCGCCCTGACGCCGCAGGAGGTGGCCGCCATGAAAGGCGGCGCCGGCATCCACGTGAAGTACGTTCCCGGCACCTTCATTCCCCTGGCCAACAAGCGCAACGACTACCTGATGGACCGCACCTCGCAAAAGGCCGGCCTCACCTACAGCGGCGTGGAGGGCATCGGCATGCAGGATGCCTCCCTGCAGGAGAGCATGGGGCCGATCCAGGACCGCACGCGCGAGCAGTTGGTGTCCACCGACAACGGCATCATCATGACCCGCCGCGCGCTGCTCAGGGCGGCGCGGGCCAACCGCGAAGGCAAGCCGCTGCCGGGGCTCATGGCGGCCGAACAGAAGGTGCGCTCCTGCGCCATCGAGTTGCCGGCAGACGTGCACTACGCGCAGGGCGCGCGCCACGGCCTGTTCGCGCCGCCGGACACCGACCCGGTATCGGTGTAGGCTCGCCGGGTGTCCTCCAAGGAAAGCACATGCCGCCCCTGCCCCGCATAGCCATCGCCCTCGGAGACCCGGCCGGCATCGGACCGGAGATCGCGCTCAAGGCCGCCCTAGACGCGCGGGTGCGGGCGCTGGCGCTGCCCTTGCTGGTGGGCGACCATTCGGCCCTCGCACTGCACGCCGAGCGCTGCGGGCTGCCGCTGCCGGTCGACGTGTTCACCGAAGCGGCCGCGGTGCAATGGCGCACCGGCCGGGTACCCATGCTCGGGCGCAGCCACTTCCACGCCGCCGCGCTGGAACTCGGCGCGATCCGGCCCGCCCACGGGCTGGCGGCGCTGGATGCCGCCGGCACCGCGATCCGCGCCGCGCTCGACGGCCATGTCGACGCCGTCGTCGCTGCCCCGCAGACCGAACTGGCGATCAAGCAGGCCGGCGTCGAGTTCGACGGCTACCCGACCTTCGTGGCCCGCTGTACCGGCACGCCCGCGCAGGACGCCTTCCTGATGCTGTGCTTCAGGGACGCCGCCGGCGTCGAGACGCGCATCGTCCACACCACCCTGCATGTGGGCGTGCGGGAAGCGATTACGCTCATCACCCCGGAGCGCGTCCTGCATGCGATCCGCACCACCGATGCGGTGTTGCGGCGCATCGGCAGCGCCCGGCCGCGCATCGCGGTGGCGGGCCTGAACCCGCATGCGGGAGAAGCCGGCCTGTTCGGCGACGAGGAGATCCGCATCATCGGGCCGGCGATCGCCGCCGCCGCGGCCGACGGGCTGGATGTGCACGGCCCGTTCGGCGCCGACACCATGTTCGCCAAGCCCGGTTTCGACGCGCACATCGTCATGCTGCACGACCAGGGGCACATCGCCGCCAAGCTGCAGGCGCCCAACCGCACCGCCGGGCTCACCATCGGCACGCCGGTGCTGTTTTCTTCGGTCGCGCATGGCAGCGCGCTCGATATCGCCGGCCAGAACCGCGCCAGCCACGAGGCGGTGGTGGAGGCCATTGCCCGCCTGGCCGGCCGGGTCGCCGGATGAGCGCCGATGCGCAGGTGCCCTATGCCGGGCTCACGCCCGACACGGTGCTCGATGCGGTCGAAAGCCTGGGCCTGCGCTGCGACGGCCGGCAGTTTGCCCTCAACTCCTACGAGAACCGCGTCTATCAGGTAGGCATCGAGGACGACCGGCCGCTGATCGTCAAGTTCTACCGGCCGCTGCGCTGGAGCGACGCGCAAATCCTCGAGGAGCATGCCTTCGCCGCCGAACTTGAGGCGGCGGAAATCCCCGTGGTGGCGGCCAGCGCGTTCGGCGGACGGACCCTGCATCACTTCAACGGCTTCCGTTTCGCGGTGTTCCCGCGCCGCGGCGGGCGCACCCCCGAATTGGAGGACCGCGAGACGCTGGAATGGCTGGGGCGCTTCCTGGGACGCATCCATGCCGTCGGCGCGACGCGCGCGTTCGAACACCGGCCCACCCTCGACAGCGACACCTTCGGCACGGCCTCGCGCGACTGGTTGCTGGCGCACGACACCCTCCCGCCGGACCTGCGCGGCGCCTGGCGGCAGGCGGCCGAACTGGCGCTCGAGCAGGTGGCGCACTGCGAGGCGCGCGCCGGCCGCGTGGCGCACTTGCGCCTGCACGGCGACTGCCACCCCGGCAACGTGCTGTGGGTCGAGGAAGGCGAGGACCGCGGCCCGCATTTCGTCGACCTCGAAGAGGCCCGCAACGGCCCGGCGATCCAGGATCTGTGGATGCTGCTGCCGGGCGACCGCGACGCCGCCGCGCGCACCCTCGCGCACCTGCTGTCGGGCTACGAGGACTTCCGCGACTTCGACGACAGCGAACTGCACCTCATCGAAGCCTTGCGCACCCTGCGGCTGATGCACCATTCGGCATGGATCGCGCGGCGCTGGGACGACCCGGCCTTTCCCGCAGCATTCCCGTGGTTCGCCAGCCCGCGCTACTGGCAGGACCGGATTCTCGAACTCAAGGAGCAGGTCGCACTCATGCAGGAGCCGCCGCTGCGGCCGGCGCGGCTGCGGGACTAGGGTTGCAGTTGCTCGACGCGGTGCAGAACAGCACGGTGAAAACCGGCCAGACCGCGATGTACTACGACTTCGGCAAGAACCCGGCCTTCGCGATCGCCTACGGCAAGACCGGTACCCAGATGGGCGGCTGGTTCCGCAAGGAAGCCGAGAGCCTGGCCGACCTCAAGGACCTCAAGTTCCGCGTCGGCGGGGTGGCCGGCGTGATCCTCTCGCGACTGGAAGTCGTGCCGCAGCAGATCGCCGCCGGCGACATCTGTCCCGACCTGGAAAAAGGCACCATCGATGCGGCCGAGTGGATCGGCCCGCTCCGCGCGGGGCGCGGGGCGCGCGCCCCACCGAGAGCCGCGCGCGCGCTCAGTCGATCGACAGCCTGCGCGAACTCGCCTGGCTCTTCTTGGGCAGCGTCAGGGCGAGCACGCCGTTCTCGTACTTCGCCTTTGCCGCGCCCACATCGACTTCCTGCGGCAACTGGAAGCTGCGCGACACCGATCCGTAGTAGCGCTCGCTGCGCAGCACTTTTTCATCCTGGGTCTGCCGGTCTTCCTGCTTGACTTCGGCCGAGAGCGTGACCACGCCGCCCTCGACGGAGACATGGATGTCCTCCTTCGAGACGCCGGGTACCTCGGCCTTGACGGTATAGGCGTCCTTCGATTCGCTCACATCGACCTTGATCTGCGCGGGCAGCGCATCGCCGTGCAGGGGCTTGATGTAATAGCCGGGGGCGAAGTCGCGGAACAGTTCGTCAAACAGCGTGCGGCCGCCAAAGGGCGCAAGATTTGCCATGATGATCCTCCATCGAGTCGAGATTGCCGCGGGCCGCACCGTGCGCCCCGCATGCACAGGATATGGCGCCATGCCGGGGGGCTTCAAGTCGCGCCTGCGCCTTGCTTGACGCAGATCAAACCCGTATGCGCGCAGCGAGACCGCGGGGAACTCGGGTACAGTTCGGGGTTGATCAAAGCTCCTTTCATGCCGCATACAGACACTCTTGCCAGGCTTGCGCAGCGTCTGGCCGACGTTCGCGCCGGACAAGCCGGCAGTGCAACGCTGGTGGCGGCGCTGCGCGCGGAAACCGGCCTGCTGTCCGACCTGCCGCCGCGCTTCGGCGCAGCGCTCGAAGCGGTCGTGACCCGCCTCGAATCGGCCGGCCTGTTCAGCGAGGAAA
>CANGUJ010000292.1 GCA_947456845.1 Burkholderiales bacterium
ACCGAATTCGCCTACATGCATGCCGGGCCGACGTTGAACCCATGGAACGCCGCCCATACGCCAGGCGGGTCCTCCAGCGGCTCGGCCGCCGGCGTGGCGGCAGGCATGATGCCGCTCGCGCTTGCCACCCAGACCGGCGGTTCCACCATCCGGCCTGCGGCGTACTGCGGCATCGTCGGCTTCAAGCCCACCTATGGCGTGCTGCCGATGACGGGCATCAAGCCGCTGGCGCCGAGCCTGGATACGCTGGGTCTGTACGGTCGCTCGGTGGAGGACGTCGCGCTGTTGTTTGACGCGGTGTCCGGTCGTGGCGCATCCGCAGCGGAGGCCAGGCCTATTGGCGCGCTCAGGCTTGGCCTTCATCCCGGGCCGTATGCGGGCCGCGCCGGTGCCGATGCGCAGGCCGCGCTCGATGCCGCCTGCACGGCCCTGCGTGCGGCCGGCGCCACGGTCGAAACCATCGATCTTCCCGAGGCCTTGTTCGCGCGCATCGGCGAGGGCAACAACACCATCATGGCCTACGAGGCGGCGCGTGCGCTCGCACACGAGTTCGAGACCGATCGCGCGCTGCTTTCAGCCAACATCGTCAAGCTGATCGGCATCGGCCAGGCCGTGCCGGATGCGGCCTACCGCGACGCACTGGCCGCCGGCGGGGAAGGCCGGCAGGCGCTGGCCGAGGGCATGCGCGGTTTCGACAGCCTCATCACTTTCAGCGCGCCGGGTGCGGCGCCGGTATGGGCGGAGGGCACCGGCGACTCGGCCTTCAACCGCATCTGGACTACCATCGGCGCGCCGTGCATCACCCTGCCGGTGGGGCGCGTGGCCGCGACCCGCCTGCCGCTGGGCGTGCAACTGGTCGATTGTGTCGACCGCGATGCGCATCTGCTGCAGGTGGCCGCGCGCGTCGCGCCCGTGTTGCCTGCGTTCGATCGCTGGTAGCCCCGGGGCGGCCGCTCGCAGCCGGGGGCGGCATGCGCTAGAGTTCACGACGTCCAGTTTCCGGAGCCCTGCCAGCCATGACCGAACTCGAACGTTTTCTTGCCGCCCGCGACCAGTTGCAGGCGCTGTCCGCCGACTACAACCGAGCGGTCAGCGAGTTCAAGTGGCCGGAACTCGCGAGCTTCAACTGGGCGCTGGATTACTTCGACCACATCGCCCGCGACAACCACGCTCCGGCCTTGCGCATTCTTGAAGAGTCCGGCGCCGAGGCGTCGCTCACCTATGCGCAACTGGCCGAACGTTCCAACCGGGTGGCCAATTTCCTGGTCGCGCAAGGCGCGAAAAAGGGCGATCGCATGTTGCTCATGCTGGGCAACGAGGTGCCGCTGTGGGAGGCGATGCTGGCCTCCATCAAGCTGGGCGTGGTGGTCATTCCCGCCACCACGCTGCTCTCCGGCGCCGACCTGCAGGACCGGCTCGAGCGCGGGCGCGTGGCCTTCGTGCTGACCAACCCCGCCGGGGCCGCCAAGTTCGACGAGCTCCCCGCCGCGTCCCTGGCGGGCATCCGGCGTATCCATGTGGGCGGCGCGCGCGCCGGCTGGCTCGACTATCGCGATGTCGACGCGCAAGCCGCCGCCTTCGCCGCGCCGGTGCGCCCGCTCGCCGGCGACCCCCTGCTTGAGTACTTCACTTCCGGCACCACCTCCAAGCCCAAGCTGGTGCAGCACACGCAAACCAGCTATCCGGTGGGGCACCTCAGCACGATGTACTGGCTGGGCCTCAAAAAAGGCGACGTGCACTGGACCATCAGCTCGCCCGGCTGGGCCAAGCACGCGTGGAGCTGCGTGTTCGCGCCACTCAACGCGCAGGCCTGCATCTTCATCTACAACTACACGCGCTTTAACGGTCCGGCCATCCTCGAGGTGCTGGTGAAAAACGCGGTGCAAACCCTGTGCGCGCCGCCCACGGTGTGGCGCATGCTGATCCAGGAAAACCTCAAGGCATGGCCGGTGCGGCTGCGCGAGCTCATTTCCGCCGGCGAACCGCTCAATC
This sequence comes from Burkholderiales bacterium, assembly GCA_947456845.1. Taxonomy (GTDB): domain Bacteria; phylum Pseudomonadota; class Gammaproteobacteria; order Burkholderiales; family JAEUOS01; genus JAEUOS01. Next base: position 1,993 of record CANGUJ010000292.1, read on the forward strand.
CCGAAGTCATCGAGCAGGTGCGCGCCGCCTGGGGCATCACCATCCGCGACGGCTTCGGCCAGACCGAAACCACCGCCATGATAGGCAATTCGCCCGGCCAGGCCTTGAAGCCCGGCTCGATGGGCCGGCCGCTGCCGGGCTATCACGTGGCCCTGCTCGACCCCGACGGCGCACCGGCCGAGGAGGGCGAGATCTGCATCGACCTCTCGCGCCGTCCGGTCTCGCTGATGAACGGCTACGCCGGCGACGACGCCAAGAACGCCGAGGTGATGCGCGACGGCTATTACCATACGGGCGACGTCGGCTCGCGCGACGCCGAGGGCTACATCACCTACGTGGGCCGTGCGGATGACGTGTTCAAGGCCTCCGGCTACCGCATCAGCCCGTTCGAGCTCGAGAGCGCGCTGATCGAGCACCCGGCCGTGGCCGAAGCGGCGGTCGTGCCCTCCCCCGACCCGGTGCGCGGCTTCGTGCCCAAGGCCTATGTGGTGCTCGCCGCGGGCCACGCGCCTGACGCGGCGACCGCCGCGGGCATCTTCCGCTTCATGCGCGAACGCGTGTCCGGCTACAAGCTGGTGCGGCGCATCGAGTTCAGCGACCTGCCCAAGACCATCTCGGGCAAGATCCGGCGCGTGGAACTGCGCGGACAGGAAAAGGGCCGCCCGGAAGGCGCGGTGCGCAACGAGCGCGAATTCCTCGAGGAGTCGCTGAAGTAAGCGGTTCGCCCGGCCCGACCCTACCTACCGACATGCCCAACATCGAGCACGCGCAAAAGGCCCTGATCGACCTCGCGATCAGGTTCGGCCCCAAGGTGCTGGCGGCCGCCGTCATCCTGGTGATCGGCTTCTACGCCGGGCGCTGGATCGCCAGGGGGCTGGGCCGCTGGCTGGCCAGGCTGCAGCTCGAGCCGCCGGTGCGCAACCTGCTCGCGCGCATCGCCCAGCTGGCCGCCTTCAGCCTGTTCGCCATCATGGCGCTGCAGAATCTCGGCATCGACCTGTTGCCGTTGATCGCCGGCCTCGGCGTGGCGGGCGCCGGCGTGGCGCTCGCCATGCAGGGCGTGCTGGGCAATCTGGTCGCCGGGCTTACCATCATCTTCACGCGGCCGTTCAGGGTCGGCGAGTATGTCGCCATGGTGGGCGTGGAGGGCCGGGTCGAGGCGATCGAGCTCTTCGATACGCGCCTGTCGCATGCGGACGGCTCGACCGTCGTGGTGCCCAACCGCAAGATCGTCGGCGAGATCCTGCACAACTACGGCCAGGTGCGCCAGCTCGACCTGCGTGTGGGCATCGCCCGGCCCGGCGAGCTCGACCTCACCCTGGCGCTGGTGCGCGACGTGGTCAAGGCCAACCCGCGCGTCCTGCGCGAACCCGAGCCCCTGATCGGCGTGAGCGTGCTGAGCGACACGAGCATCGCCATCGCGGTCAGGCCCTGGGTCAGCGTACCGGACTATGTCGCGGCGAGCGCCGAGATCAACCAGGCCATCGTCGAGGCGTTGCGCGCCGGCGGCGTGCACTACCCCCTGCTTGTCGGCGACGCCGTGATGATCAACACCGCCCGGTTGGCCGGCGAGGCCTGAGGCGGCCGCGCGCCTACGGGGCGCTGTCGCGCCTGGGGCGATATGCGGCACTCATCCGGCCTGCGGTGGCCATCAGGGCGCCGTTGATCCAGAACACCGCCAGCAGTCCCGCTACCGCTCCCATGGCGCCGAACACCGCCGGGCCCAGCAGGCGCGCGACGTTGTTGACCGTCAGGCGCAAGCCCACGGTGGCGCCGGACCGGCCCGCCTCGGCGCTGCTGAACATCAGCATCAGGGTGAGGGTCTGTGTGCAGCCCAGCGAAAGGCCGAAGGTGAAGGCCAGGATCGCCAGTAGCGAACTGTCGCGGCATACCGGCACCAGCGCGAAGACGATCGCTCCGACGAAGAACGCGCCGGCGAGCAGCCGGCGCTCCCCCGCCAGGCGGATGCAGCGCACCATGCCGAGCCTGACGACGAAGGAGCCGACCGCGAGCGAAGCCAGCAGGCCGCCGATCACCGAAGCGGAAAGCCCCAGCCCATGCGCGTAGATCGGCAGGAAGGCCTGGAATAGGTCGTTGCCGAGCTGGGCCAAGCTGCTGATGGCGAGCATTTTCCGGATGTGGCGGTTTCCGAGCGTATGCAGCAGGTTGCCGCCGGTGGCCGCCGCGCCCGACCCGCGCGGCAGCGCGCGGCCCCAGATCGCCATCAGCAACAGTCCCAGCAACAGGAGGGCGGCGATGGCGAGGCAGGCGATGGCGTGGCTGGCATGGTCGATCACGAAGCCCGCCAGCAGCGGGCCCAGCAGGATGGCGGCCGAGCCGGTCAGGCTGTAGTTGCTGAAATTGCGGGTGCGCTCGGCAGGCTGGCTCAGCACCCCGACCAGGTTCTGCCCGAGCACCGCGGTGAGCGCCACCGATACGCCCACCAGCAATGAGGCCGCGTACAGCGCGGCCATGGTCGGGATGAAATACGGAATGAGCATGCCCGCGCCGCCGCTGGCGGCACCGATGGCCAGCAGCCAGCGCGAACCGAAGCGGTCCGACAACACGCCGATCGGCCAGGAGAGCACGAGCGGAAAGACGTACATCATGGCGAGGACGCCGCCCGCCCCTGCCGAGCCGGCGCCCAGGTGCAGGCCGTAGAGGGAGAACACCACCCGCGCGGCGTTGACGCCCACGAAAACCAGGACGTTCAGCGCCAGGATCAGCAGGATGGCCATCGGCCCGCGCGCGCGACGCATGCTATGTTCACCCTGCCATTATCGACGAGGCCCGCCATGCCAGCCAAACGTACCGCCGCCGCCAAGCCCGCGAGATCGAAAAGGCCCGCCGTACCCAAGCGCGCCGGCGCGCGCGGCAAGGCCGCGCCAGACGCCACCGGGCCGGTCGATGCGCTGATGGACAGGTTCGTCCCGGACCTGCCGTTTCTCGGCATGGTGCGGGATCTCGGGCGCTGGGCCGACGGCATGCTGGCCGGCGCCGGCGCCGGCGCGAGAGTGGCGGGCCTGGTCGCGCCGGTGATCAATCACCCGGCCACGTCCGCGTCGCTCAAGCGCGCCGGCGAGTTGTTGCGCGACGTGCGCGAGACGGCCGGCCTGTCGGTGCAGGACCTGGGCGTTGCCATCAACCTCAACGACGCGACGCTGCTCGAGCATTTCGAGGCCGGCCGCGTGGCCCTGCCGTTCGATGTGATCCTGCGCATCGCCGCCGTGCTCGGGCGCAATGACCCGATCCCTTTCGTGATGCGCCTCTTGCGCGAATCCAATCCGCGCGCGGCGCGGGCGCTGGAAGACATGGGCATCGGCAAACTTCTCGTGCACGCCGGGCGCGAGCGCGAATTCCTCAACCTCTACCGGGGCCGCGACGCGCTGCGCAAGCTGTCCGACGCCGAGTTCGCCGCGCTGCTCGGGCTGGTCGACAGCGCGCTCGACATGGCGCTGGCCGCGCGCGGCGCCATGGCCCCGGGCGGCGGGACGCCGCGTCGATAGCGCGCAGCGCGGCGACCGG
>CANGUJ010000293.1 GCA_947456845.1 Burkholderiales bacterium
CTTGGCCCAGCGGGTGCGCTCGGCGGCGATGACGGCGCCCAGCGCCTGCGGCGTGCCGGACCGGACCTCCGTACCCTGGCCGGCCAGCAGGGTCGCGAGGGATTTATTCATCGGGGGATCTCCGTTCAGATGATCTTGCTGGCGCGGCCCGCCCAGTAGCGGTCGCGCAGCAGGCGCTTGTAGAGCTTGCCGGTGGGATGGCGCGGCAGTTCGGCCTCGAAATCCACCGACCGCGGACACTTGATCGGCGAGAGCTGCGCGCGGCAGAAGGCGATGAGTTCGGCCGCAAGCAGGCGGCCGGCGTCGCCCTGCACGTCGCGCATGTCGCGCGGCTGCACCACCGCCTTGACCTCCTCGCCGAACTCCTCGTTGGGCACGCCGATGACCGCGCAGTCCTGCACCTTGGGGTGGGTGATGAGCAGGTTCTCTGCCTCCTGCGGGTAGATGTTGACCCCGCCGGAGATGATCATGTGCGCCTTGCGGTCGGTGAGGTACAGGTAGCCCTCTGCGTCCACGTAGCCCACGTCGCCGAGCGTGGTCCAGCCGTGGCGGTTGCGGCTGCCGGCGGTCTTGTCGGCGTCGTTGTGGTACTCGAACGGCCGGCCGTCGGCGAAGTAGACGGTGCCGGGCGTCCCGGTGGGCATCTCGTTGCCCTCGTCGTCGCAGATCTTCAGGATGCCGATGACCGCGCGCCCCACCGTGCCGGGATGCTTCACCCATTCGCCCGAGCTCACCATGGTCATGCCGTTGCCTTCGGTGCCGGCGTAGTACTCCCAGATCAGCGGACCCCACCATTCGATCATCTGCGACTTGATCGGTATCGGGCAGGGCGCCGCCGCATGGATGGCGACCTTGAGCGATGAGAGGTCGTGGCGCCTGCGCGCCTCCTCCGGCAGCTTGAGCATGCGCACGAACATGGTGGGCACCAGCTGGGTGTGCGTGGCGCGGTGATGCGCCACCAGCCGCAGGTAGTCCTCCGGGTCGAAATGCTCCATCACCACGCAGGTGCCGCCCAGGCGCAGGGTGGTCATGCAGAAGCGCAGCGGCGCCGCGTGGTACAGCGGCGCCGGCGACAGGTACACCGAATCCGTGCCCATGCCGTAGAGGTTCATGCAAATGCCGATCAGCGGATTCATCGCATCGATGGCCGCGGATTCCGGTGGCACCCACACGCCCTTGGGGCGGCCGGTGGTGCCGGAGGAATACAGCATGTCGCCGCCGGCGGTCTCGTCGGCGATGCGCGTGGCCGGTTGCGCGGCCAGCGCGGTTTCGTAGCTTTCATGGCCGGGGCGGGTGCCGTCGATCATCAGGCGATGCGCAAGCCCCGGCGTGTGCGTGCGCAATTGCTCCGCCAGGGTCGCCAGCGCCTGCGAGGTGATGAGAAGCTTCGCACCGCAGTTCTCGATGATGTAGGCCGCCTCGCCCGGGGTGAGCCGGGTGCTCATGGCGGTGTAGATGATGCCGGCGCGATGGGCGCCCATGCAGATCTCGAAAAACCGCGGATGATTCTCCAGCAGCAGGGCGATGTGGTCGCCGGCTTTCAGGCCCAGGCTGCGCAGCAGCTGCGCCACCTGGTTGGAGCGCTCCTCGAGTTCGCGATAAGTGAGGCGCGCGCCGCTGCCGGCCATGATGAAGGCCGTCTTGTCGGGCTGGGTGCGGGCGTGGATGTAAGGGTGCATGTCGCTCGCTTCGGTGGCGTGAAGTCGGGTTAGCGGGACAGGATCTCGGCAAGAACCGGGCGCAGGTGGGCGAGGAAGCCCTGCGGATTCTCGCTCATCGGAAAGTGGCCGATGCCGGGCATGATCACCGCCTTCGCCCCGGCGATGCTGCGCTCCAGCGCCCGGGTGTCCTCCGGTTGGCAGGAATAGTCGTACTCGCCGGAGAGCAGGTACAGCGGGCACGCCTGCGTGTCGATGCCGGCCACGCGGTCACGGATGTCGCCGTCGATCTTGTAGAAGTACAGGTCGCCCTTGAACACCCCCGGGCCGCCCTGCATGTAGTGCCACAGCGTCTCCCAGCGGTCGGCCGCAGGCGCGGCCGGGCCGATCAGGCCGGACACGATGCCCGCGCACACCTCGCCGCCGTGCACGTCCGGCCGGTGCAGCCACTGCAGGTCGTAGTACGGGTCGACATGCGCGCCCGACTGCAGGCCGATCAGGGCGCGGAATTCGCGCGCATGGTCCAGCGCCAGGTGCAGGACGATGCGCCCGCCGATCGAACAGCCCATCACCGCCGGGCGGTCCAGGCGCAGCGCCGCGCACACGCCGCGTACGGTGGCCACATAGTCGGCCGAGGTGAGGCGGTATTCATGCGTGTGCCAGCCGGCCGGCGGGGAGGACTTGCCGTGCCAGGGCAGGTCGAAGGCGACGACGCGGAAGTGCTCGAGGATCTCCGGGTCGTTCTGCAGGGCCCGGTACTGGCGCGAATCGCTGCCGGCGGTATGCAGGCACACCAGCGGAATGCCCTGCCCCGATTCCTCCACGTACAGGCGGTGCGGCTTGCCGAGCAGCTCGACATGCAGGTAGCGGCCGACCACCGGTTCGAAATGCGGCGCGGTTCCGGCCCCCGTATTGGCGGGGGCGCTCATTGCACCTTGCCCCGCAGGCAGGCCAGCACATCCTTGAAGTACAGCAGGTTGGCCATGAGCACATGCGGGTCGCCCTCGATGCGCAGGCTGCGCGACTTGACCATCGCGAGGATGTCGTTGAAGCCCGGCGGCGGCAGCGGCAGCCAGAAGCGCCGCCAGGCCTCTTCCGGGGCGCGCAGCGCGAAGGTCCAGCGCGGCATCACGAAGGGGCCGGCCGTCACGCTTTCGATGCGCCCGGCATGGATGGCCACCAGATGCTGCCGCTCACCCGCCTCCAGCAGGAAGCGGGTATCCACGAAGCGCCCGCGCTGTACCAGCCAGGCGTCGGCATTGACGAGGTCCTGGAGCTTTTCCAGCATTGTCTCCTCCCGTGTGCGGGATTTTTTTGTGCGCACGCGCCGCGCATGCGACCGAAAGCGCAAGCATAGCGCAGCGCGCGGCCCGCCGCGGCGCGCCCGCCGGCCGTGCCGAGTAATTAATATGCATGCATATTGACAGCATGCATATTACTTGCTATCGTAGCCGCACATTTCTTCGGGAGACATGCGCTATGGGCACCACGGCAGCGGCCGGACGGCCGATCCTCGTCATCGGCGGCGGCATCGGCGGCATGGCCGCGGCGCTCGGCCTGGCGCAACTCGGCCACCCCGTCGACCTGTTCGAGCAGGCCGCGGAGGTCGGCGAGATCGGCGCGGGCATCCAGTTGGGGCCCAACGCGTTCGCGGCGATGGATGCGCTCGGCGTGGGCCCGAATGCGCGCCGGCGCGCCGTCTACACCGACGACCTCGTCATGATGGACGCGGTCGACGAGTCGGAGGTGGCGCGCATTCCGGTGCGCGAGGCCTTTCGCGAGCGCTTCGGCAATCCGTATGCGGTGATCCATCGCGCCGATATCCACCTGTCCATTTTCGAAGGCGTGCAGGCGGCGCCCAACGTGCGGGTGCATACCTCGGCCAAGGTCGAAAAGGTCGAGATCGATGCCGGCGGCGTGCGCGTCACCGACGCCGCCGGCCGCGTCCATGAAGGCGCGGCGGTGGTGGGCGCCGACGGTGTGCGCTCGGTGGTGCGCCAGAAGCTGGTGGGCGACACCCATCGCGTGTCCGGCCATGTGGTGTACCGCGCGGTGGTCCCGAAGGCGGAGATGCCGGCCGACCTGCGCTGGAACGCCGCCGCCATCTGGGTGGGACCGAACTGCCATCTGGTGCATTACCCCCTGCGCGGCGGCGAGCAGTACAACCTGGTGGTCACCTTCCACAGCCGCGAACAGGAGGAGTGGAGCATCCGCGACGGCTCGCGCGAGGAGGTGTTGTCCTACTTCACCGGCATCGGCCCCGGGCCGCGCCGCCTGCTCGACCTGCCCAGTTCCTGGCGCCGCTGGGCCACCGCCGATCGCGACCCGGTCGAAAAATGGGGCGAGGGCCCGGCCACCCTCCTGGGGGATGCGGCCCATCCGATGATGCAGTACCTTGCGCAGGGCGCCTGCATGGCGCTGGAAGACGCGGTGACGCTGCGCGAGGCGCTCAAGGCCGCCGGCGGCGACATCGAACAGGGCTTTCGCCTCTATGAATCCAAGCGCATCGTGCGCACCGCGCGGGTGGTGCTGTCGGTGCGCGAGATGGGGCGCCTGTACCACGCCGGCGGCATCGAGCGGCTGGTGCGCAATTCCTTGTGGAAGGGGCGCCCGGCGGAGCGCTTCTACGACGCCATGGACTGGCTCTACAGCTGGAAGGTGGCGACGTGCCTCGACTGAGCGCGGCCGCCCCGGCGGAGGCGGGCGAGCAGGCGGGGCGCGCGGCGCTGGCCGATGAACTCGTGGTCCACCGCATGCCGGGCCATCTGGTGCGGCGGCTGCAGCAGGTGGCGGTGCGGCTGTTCGCCGGGCAAGTCGGCGACGGCCTGACGCCCGTGCAGTTCGCCGCCATGGCGGCCCTGCGCCAGCGCCCGGGCGTGGACCAGGCCAGCCTGTCGGCGCTGATCGGTTACGACCGCGCCACCATCGGCGGCGTGATCGACAGGCTCGAGGCGCGCGGCCTGGCGGAGCGCCGGTCCGCGCCTGGCGACCGCCGCCAGAAGCTGGGGCGCCTCACCCCCGCCGGCCGGCGCGCCCACGACCGGGCGGTCGGGGGAGTGGCGGCCATGCAGGAGCACCTGCTGGCACCCTTGACGGCGCAGGAGCGGCACGAGTTCGACCGCCTGTGCCGCAAGATGCTCGACCACCACGAGGGTTGACGGCGCCTCGCCTGCCTAGCCGCGCAGGCCGCCCTTGACGAACACCTTCCTGCCGGTATCGTGGGCCACCGCCTGCAGCTCGGCCGGGGAGAGCAGCACCGCCGCCTCGAAGAAGCGCTGCACCATGTCCTTGTAGGTTCCGGACGAGGTGCCGATATCCGAGCCCCACATGATGTGGTCGGCGCCATACATGTCGACGGCGCGGCGCAGCACGCGCTCGGCCGGGATGCCGCCTTCACGGCAGATGTCCAGGTTGATGGAGGTGAACTTGAAGAAAATGTTGCTTTCGCCGGCAAGCTTCTCGTAGCGCTCGTCCAGCCCGAAATGCGCCCCTTCGTCCATCTCGGGTTCGAGCAGGTGGTCCAGCACGATGCGGATGGCCGGGTACGTGCGCGCCAGTTCGATGATGGCCGGGATCGACGGGCCGCCGCCGCCGTTGGACAAGACCTCCAGGTCCATCACCAGGCCCAGGTCCTGGCATACCTCCCAGCTCCTGAGCGCGCTGGGTGAGTTGAGCCACGGCATGCTGCCGTCGGGCTTGCGGCCGCCGAACAGGCGCAGGCCGGCCAGGCCGTTCTCGCGGCTGTACCTGCGCACCAGGCCGGGTGTGCCCGGGTCCTCGGCGTCCAGGATCACCACGGCCGCGAACAGGTCCGGGTACCGGTC
>CANGUJ010000294.1 GCA_947456845.1 Burkholderiales bacterium
CGAGGCCTCGATGAATCGGTCGAGGTCGCCGTCCAGCACACGCTGCGTGTCGCTGGTCTCGACCCCGGTGCGAAGGTCCTTGATGCGCGACTGGTCGAGCACGTAGGAGCGGATCTGGTGGCCCCAGCCGACATCGGTCTTGGAGGCCTCCAGGTTGTCCTGCTCGACCTGGCGCTTGCGCAACTCCAGTTCATAGAGGCGCGACTTCAGCTGGGCCATCGCTTCGGCGCGGTTGCGATGCTGCGAGCGGTCGTTCTGGCACTGCACCACGATGCCGGTGGGCAGGTGCGTGATGCGGATGGCCGAGTCGGTCTTGTTGATGTGCTGGCCGCCCGCGCCGGAGGCGCGGAAGGTGTCCACCCGCAGGTCGGCCGGGTTGATGTCGACCTCGATGGAATCGTCGACTTCCGGGTAGACGAACACGCTGGCGAACGAGGTGTGGCGCCCGCCGGCGGAATCGAACGGGGACTTGCGCACCAGGCGGTGCACCCCGGTCTCGGTGCGCAGGTAGCCGTAGGCGTAGTCGCCCTGCACCTTGATCGAGGCCGACTTGAGTCCGGCGACCTCACCCGGGGACTCTTCGAGAATCTCCGGCTTGAAGCCCTTGCGTTCGCAGTAGCGCAGGTACTGGCGCAGCAGCATGCAGGCCCAGTCCTGCGCCTCGGTACCGCCCGCGCCGGCCTGGATGTCCACGAAGCAGTTGTTGGGGTCCGCCGGGTTGGCGAACATGCGCTTGAATTCCAGGTCGGCGACCGCGGCTTCGATGCCCTCGACATCGGCCTTGACGGCCGTGACGGTGTCTTGGTCGTCCTCCGCGCGGCCGAGTTCGAACAGCTCCGCGGCGTCCTTGAGCCCCTGGCCGATGTTATTGAGGCTGCCGACGGTGCCGTCGAGGGCCTTCTTCTCGCGCCCCAGGTCCTGCGCGCGCTTGGGGTCGTTCCAGAGCGCGGGGTCCTCGAGCGCGGCGGTGACTTCCGTCAGACGCGCGAACTTGGCGTCGAAGTCAAAGATACCTCCGCAAGTCTTCGCTGCGGGCCTTCAGGTCCGCGAGCTTGGCTTCGAGGGCGTTGAGAAATTCGGCTTCCATGGGACGGGGATCTCGGAAAATCCTCGATTATAGCGATGCGCGCGACCGCGCCGCCGGCATCAGCGGAATACCACCGACCCGCTGACCTTGCCCGCCGAGGACGTGAATCCGTAGACCCCGCCGGCCCGGCTGCCGCCGCTGCCGGTGATCACGCCGCTGAAGGCATCCCCGAACGGAATGGTGCCGACGCATCCGCCGCCGCACAGTCCGCCGCTGCTGGTGATGGTCGACGATGAGCCGAGGAAGGCCGTGGTGGAGAACTGGACCGCGGACCCGTTGACGGTGAAGGTCTGGTTCGCGACGGGGATGGAAAGGTTGTAGGAGACCGTGCCGGAGGCGACTGACGGGAAATTGACGCTTAGGCTGCCGGTCACGGTGTTGGAGGCGCCGACTGCCACCACGGTACCGGCCGCGTTGACGATCGTCGGTGCCGTGGAGGCGAACGCCGCATAGGCGCGCACGACCGGCATGGCCGGCGCGTTGGCGCTGAGGGATCCGATGTACAGCGCCGAGGTGACCGCGCCGACCGCGCCCGAGAAGGTGCTGTTGCCGGCCGACCAGCGCCCCCAAGCGATGATGCCGTCGGCCCCGAAGTCGGTGGACACGCCGCCGCTGAGTCCCTGCGGACCGCAACAGTCCGTATAGGTCGTCAGGGCGCCGGCGGCATTGAAGGTCTGGGTGCCGCCGATGACGCCGGCCGCGAATCCGCCGCCGTTCGTATGGACGATGATGGGGAACTGGCCGGCCCCGTTGGCGAGCGGGATGACGACCGGCGCCGCGGGTGCTGCCGGCGTGACGATGGCGCTCGACTGCCCGCTGTCGTTGCGACGCTCGGCGACCAGGGCCGCGCCCGGCGAGGCGCCGGTGGCATTCTGGGTGCGTGGCGCCTGGAACACCAGGGTGGGACGCGCCTGGCGGTCGGGGGTGAAGCCGGTCTGGCCGGCCGCGATGTCGACGCAGCCGCCGTCGTTGCACAGCGCCACGGCGCCTTCGGTGACGCTGACGCGGGTGCCGCCGTCGGCACTGGCGGCGAACTCGGTGCCGCGGATGCCCACGGTGGCCGTGGGCGTGGTGAGGCGGTAGGCCGAGCGGTTCACGCGGCCGATCGAGCCGGTGATGGTGCGCAACCCGCCGCGCAGCAGACCGAGCAGCCCGCGTTCCTCGCCCGCGCCCTGGCCTGCGACGACGTACTCGTCGATGCGCAACAGGGATTGCGGTTGCAGCGCGATGAAGGCGCCATCCGCCATGCGCAACTGCAGGCGGCCGAGCGCGGTCTCGACGGTGTCTCCCGCATTGAGGACGGCGCCGCGCACGGCACCGCGCCGGTCACCGTTCGCGGCGCGGACCGAGGCGTCGCCAGAGGCGAACTCGACGGTGCCCACCGTGGCGTGCGCGGAAGCCGCGGCCAGCAGGATCGCGAGGGCGGCGGGCAGGCGGCGGATGAAGCGGACGGGCGTGGGTGATGCTGACATCGGGCGGCTCCCGCTCAGAAGTCGTGGCGCAGCATCAGGCTGGCGACGACCTTGCGAAACGCGTAGAGGGACACGTTGGACCGGTTGTCGGTGACGCTGAGTTGCGGCGTCAGGCGCCAGCCTGGCGCCGGGGTGTAGTGAAGGCCGAAAGCGGCGCTCGATTGCCGGTCGCGGCGCGGGACCCCGAACGCCGGCTCGTCGCCTCCGTAGCGGCGCTCCTCGTGCGAACCGTTGGCGAACAGCGCCACGCGCGGGGCGGCCTCGTACTGGAGGCCGGCGCGCACCCCGGCGAGTTCGTGCCCGAGGTGCGGCACCCCCGCCGCGCGCACCGATTCGGCGCCCGCGTAGCCGGAGGCGAAGCCGATGAGGGCATTGTCGAAGGCGCGCGCGTACCCGGCCCCGACCACCCAGCGATCGGCGTCGCGCACCCGGTTCGACGGGTATTCGAGCCGCGCGGCCTGCACGAACACCGTCATCTGGTCGCGCGAGGAGAGGTTGTGCTGCCACTGGCCGAGCGCGCCGGTGGCGACGCGGAAGCGGTCCTGGCCCTGCCAGCTGCCGTTGACCTGCAAGGCGGCGGAGAAGACGTTGGCGCCGACCGTCTTGGCCAGGCCGGCCTGGGCGTCGAGCGTGCCGACCTCGAACTCGGCGTGCGAGGTGTTGAACGCCTTGCTGGCCGCGAGGTTCGCGGAGAACACGAGGTCGGGCGCGAGGGGCGCGCGGACGCTCCCGCCGGCGCCGACCATCGAGTAGCGGTCGTGGCGGCGCAGGTTCGCGGGGTCCAGCGTGAACGTGATGCCGGGAAAGGCGGGCAGCGCGATGTTGCCCTGGCCCGTCGCGTTGTTGACGTTGGTGTCGTAGCCGAGGCCCAACTCCGCGTAGGCCCGCCACTGGGTGCGCTGCAGGGCGTGCAGCTGGCCGATGGTGCTCAGCATCCGGTCGATGCCGGCCTGGGCCGCCTCGGGGATGCCGCCGCCCACGCGCGCCCGCTCGAGCTCTTGGCGGGCGGACTCCGATTCGCCGGCCGCCAGGTAGGCGCGCGCCAGTTCTGCGCGGGCCAGGGCGTTGGACGGCTCGGCTTCCAGCACCCGTTCGAGGGCGAAGATCGCGCGCGTTACCTGGCCCGCATCGAGGGCCGCGATGCCCAGAAGATAATCGAATGGCGGTTGGCCGGCGCGGCCGGTCTCAAGCGATTCGAGAAGCGCGAACGCGGCCGCCGGTTGCCGCTTTTCGAGCAGGACGCGGGCTTTCTCCAGTGCTTCATCGACCTGGGCGCCTGTCATCGTCGCGGCGCTGAGCATGGCCGCAGCCATGCAGGCGCGCAAACGCCACCGTGTCGGGCCCGGCCCGATCGTGGGTCGATATGGGCAGCTTGTTGCCGGCATGCGGGTCAGGGTAGGGCGAACCCCCGTAGTCAACGTGCGCGGATGCTACAGGCCGGGCGGCGGGCTGTCCAGCGCAGGTTCGCGGGGGTTAACCCGGTGCGCGGCGCCGGGCGCGTACCTCAGGCCGGCTCCCAGGCTTCCACGAAGACCCCGGCGCGGGCCAGGCCGTTGAATTCATCCACGCCGAGGCGGAATGCCACCCGGACGGCTTCCGGCAGGCGTTCGGTGGCGTTGAACTGAATCGCCTCGAAGGCGTGGCTGCCGCGCTTCAAGTTCAGCTTGAGGTGGCGGTCCTTGACGAGGCGCTGGCCGGTCACCTGGAAGGTGTCGGCGAAGGTCGGCGCCGGGAAGCCCTGGCCCCACACGTCGTCTTCCAGTGCGCGCACGAAGGCGAGGTTCATGTAGGCCGGTTCGATGGCGCCATCGGTGAGCACCTCTGACGCCAGGTCGGCGGGATCGAGCATGCGTTGCGCCGCGCTCTCGAAGGCCGCGGCAAAGCGCTCGAAATCGGTGGCGGCGATGGTCAGCCCGGCCGCCATGGCATGGCCGCCGAAGCGCCGCAGCAGGCCCGGCTCCGCCTTGCTGACCAGGTCGAGGCAGTCGCGCAGGTGCAGCGGGCCGATCGAGCGGCCGGATCCCTTGATGTCGTCCCCCTCTCCGGGCGCGAACACCACCGCCGGCCGGTGGAAGCGGTCCTTGACCCGCGATGCGACGATGCCCACCACGCCCTGGTGCCAGGCCGGGTTGAACAGGCTGACCGTGTAGCGCGCGCCGGGGTCGTCGAGATCCAGCGAGGCCATCGCCTCGTCCTTCATGCGCGCCTCGATCTCGCGGCGCTCGCGGTTGAGTTCGTCGAGGCGCTGCGCCAGCGCCAGCGCGCGCGGCGCCTCTTCGGCCAGCAGGCATTCGATGCCCTGGGCCATGTCGGCGAGCCGCCCCGCGGCGTTCAGGCGCGGGCCGGCGGCGAAGCCGAGATCGAAGGCGCTGGCGCGGGCGGCGCCGCGTCCGGCCACCGCGAGCAGGGCCGCCACGCCCGGGCTGGCGCGGCCGGCACGGATGCGCTTCAGGCCCTGCGCCACCAGCACGCGGTTGTTGTGGTCCAGCTTCACCACGTCGGCCACCGTGCCCAGCGCCACCAGGTCCAGCAAGGCGCCGAGGTTGGGTTCCGCCGCGCCAAAGGCCTGGCGACGGCGCAATTCCGCGCGCAGCGCCAGAAGCACGTAGAACATCACGCCGACCCCTGCCAGATGTTTGCTCGGAAAATCGCAGCCGGGCTGGTTGGGGTTGACGATGCAGTCGGCGGCCGGCAGGGTCGCTCCGGGCAGGTGATGGTCGGTGACCAGCACCTTGATGCCGAGCGCGTTGGCCGCCGCCACGCCTTCGATGCTGGCGATGCCGTTGTCCACGGTGATGATCAGGTCCGGGCGGCCGATGCGCGGATGCGTCCGCGCCATCGCCACCACCTCCGGCGTCAGGCCATAGCCCAGCTTGAAACGGTCGGGCACGAAGTAATCGACGGCG
>CANGUJ010000295.1 GCA_947456845.1 Burkholderiales bacterium
ACGTGCGCGCCCTGCCTAATCCCCACTATGACCCGGTGCTGCGCCCGCTCACCGGGCGCGACGCCCCGGTGATCGCGTTTCTCGATGCCACCCCCGAGGCACAGGAACTGCTGGGCGACATCGAAGCCTTCGTGGGCAAGTGGCTGCCAAGCTTCGCCCGCGACAACCGGCATTACCTGACCGTGGCCATCGGCTGTACCGGCGGGCAACATCGCTCCGTGTACTTCGCCGAGCATCTTGCGGCCGCCTTCCTCAAACGCCGCACCGGTTCGCTCGAAGCGGAGATCCTGGTGCGCCACCGCGAGATCAAGGCCAATTGAATTCCCCGACCCCGCCGCGCGCGCCGGGCACACCGGATCTTTCGCGCCTGCCCATTTTCCCGCTCGGCACCGTGCTGTTCCCCGGCGGTGTCCTGCCGCTGCGCGTGTTCGAGGCGCGCTATGTGGACATGACGCGCGAATGCATGAAGGCAGGTACGCCATTCGGCGTCTGCCTGATCAAGGAAGGCGCCGAAGTCGGCACACCCGCAGTACCCCACGCAATCGGTTGCCTGGCGGAAATCCGCGACTGGGACATGCAGCAACTCGGCGTACTTTCCATCAAGACGCGCGGCACGCAACGCTTCCGCATCATCGATTCGCAGGTGGAAAAGGGCGGACTGCTACGGGCCCGCGTGGAGCCCATCGACGCTGACGCCCCCACGACGATTCGCGCGGAGTTCAGCCAGCTGGGTTCGATTCTGCGCGACATCCTGCCGCGCGTCCCCGCGGAAATGATTCCCGAGCCGCATGCCTTCGATGACGCCGCCTGGCTCTCCAATCGCCTATCGGAGCTCATGCCCGTGCCGGCACTGGCCAAGCAGAGGCTCATGGAGCTCGATGACGCCGACACGCGCCTGGAGATTCTCTACCGCTTTCTCGGCCAGCAGGGCCTGAAGTAGACCGCTTCCCCCCGCGTGGCGATCGCCCGTTGCGTGCGGGGTCAGGTGAAGGTCAGGTGAAGAGATCAGGCGCCTGCAAGGCGGACAACAGCTTCCGCACCGGTGCCGGCACACCCGCTTCCGGCGCCTCGCGCAGGGTCAGCCACTCGTAGCGGGACTGGCCGGCCAGCGGGGCAACACCGCCCCTGGGTACCACGAGCACCGGGGTGATGGTCAGGTGGTAATGGGTGAACCCGTGTTCAACCGGCGCGAGTTGCGTCCTCCCCGTCCAGTCGGCGCCGAGTTGCGCGGCCATGCGTTGCGCCTGCTGCAGATCGTCGGCCTGCGGCAGGCTCAGCAATCCACCCCATATACCCGCGGCCGGACGACGCTCGAGCAGAACCCGGCCCCGGTCGCGCAGCACCAGCATGACGCATTGCCGGCGCGGCATCGCCTTGCGCGGTTTGGGATGCGGCAATTCGGCGGTGCGGCCGCTGGTTTTGGCCGCACAGGTGGCGGCCAGCGGACACCCTTCGCAGCGCGGGCGCGAGCGCACGCACAGGGTGGCGCCCAGATCCATCAGCCCCTGCGTGTACGGCTCGATGTCGCGCGCCGGCAGCAGGTCCTCGGCGATGCGCCACAGCGCCGCCTCCACCGGCGCGGCGCCGGGATAGCCTTCGACGCCGAAATGGCGCGCGAAGACGCGCTTGACATTGCCGTCCAGAATGGCCGCGCGCGCGCCGAAGGCGAACGCAGCGATCGCTGCCGCCGTCGAGCGGCCGATGCCCGGCAGCGACTGCAGGTCCGCCTGGCTGCGCGGAAAACGCCCGCCTTTCTCGTCGACGATGATGCGGGCCGCGCGATGCAGGTTGCGCGCCCGGCTGTAGTAGCCCAACCCGCTCCACAAACGCATGACCTGCGCCGCGTCGGCCGCGGCGAGGGCGGCGACATCCGGGCAGGCCTCCAGGAAGCGCGCGTAGTAGCCTACCACCGCGCTCACCTGGGTCTGCTGCAGCATGATCTCCGAGAGCCAGATCCGGTAGGGGTCGCGCGTATTCTGCCAAGGTAGATCGTGCCGGCCATGGCGCTTTTGCCACGCAATGACACGTGCGGCGAAACCGGGCTTTGCCTTGCGCGTGCGGCTCGCGGAACGCGGCGGCGCGGCGCTGGGGGCCGCCGCCTGTGTTCTAACGGCCAAGCAGTCCCCGCAGCTTTTCCTTGGCCTTGTCCTGCGTCGATTGCTGTTGCGCAGGCGCCTCGCCAGAGGCGCCTGCGCCAGGCTTGGCGATGCCGAGTTTCTCGCCCAGCTTGTCCTTGACCGCGTCCTTGGCCTTGTCAGTCACCAGACTGCCGGCGACGGCGCCGTACTGCACGTCGTACTTGAGCGCGTCGAACGGCCCGTTGATCCTGACCGGGATGGTGAGGCCCTTCAGCTGCGCCAGGTCCTTCGCGTCCTGCCCGCCCGACGTATTGACCACCGTCGCCCTGGCGAGGTAGTTCATCGAGGCGGCCGGAATATCCACCGTGCCCTCGCCGCCCAGGCGCACGAACGGCGACTTGGCGTCGAGGTCGTTCGACGTGGCGATACCGTTTTTGATCTGCGCGCTGATCTTCATTTCGGTGAAGTCGGTCTTGTCGTCCTTCCGCGCCTCCTGGATCTTCGACTTGTTGAGGGCCAGGGTGGCCTTGGCCTCGCGGAACGACTTGGCCAGGTTGATGCCCTTGTAGGCGCCGTCCTTGAGCAGGACGGAAGCCTGTCCGTTGAGGGATTTCTTGAGGGCCGAGGGCAGGTTGCCGGAGGCGGTGAGATCGAGCGTCACGTTGCCGCGCCCTTCGAGGATGTCCTTGTTGATCGCATCCTTCATCAGCGGATTGATGTTCACGCCGGCGAGATTCTGGCGAATCGTGAAAGCGTTCGTGTTCGCGTCGACCGATACCGAGCCCGCGAGCGTGCCCTGGTACAGGCCGGCGTTCATCGGGTTCACGTCGAGCTTGCCGCCGGCTGCCTTGATCACCAAGGTGACGTTGTTGGCCTTGACGTTGCTCACCTGCAGTTGCCCGATCTTCACCGTGCCCCCGGCATTGACCGCCTTCAGGCCGGAAAGGTCGATCGGCTTTTCCGCTCCAGCAGGCTTGGCCGGGCCGGGTGCGCCAGGCGGGAAATAGCGGTCGACATTGAGCTTGTCGGCGTTGAGATCGAAACTCAGCGTGCCGCCGGCGAACTTGGTCAGTCCCACCTTGGCCTGCACGCTGGTTTCGTCGAAACGGGTCGCCAGGTCGGTAGAGACGGTCTGGCGCGCCAGGTCGGCGCGCACGCTGCCGGTCACCGGCACCTTCACGCTTTTCATCGGCATCTGCGGATTGGCCAGCGTGAGGTCGGCATCGATGCGCGGCAGATCGAACTGGCGGGCCTCGAGATTGGCATTGAGCGCGGTGCCGATGCTGCCGGTCAGGGACGAATCGCCGAACTTCGCCTGGGCGATGTCGATGACGATCTTGCCGACACTGAGCGCCTTGGCCGAGCCCTTGACCTCGCCCAGGCTGAACTTCGCATCGACATTGTCGCGGCCGGACAGCTTGACGCTGCCGCTGATGGCCTCGCCCGATGCCGAATCCCGGTTGACGGCCAGCCTGGGGGCTTCCACCCGCACGTCGAACGCGTCGGCGTCCTTCTTGCCCACCGCGGTGAGCGACACGCCATCGAGCGCGATCTGCCCCGCCGCAGGGTTGAACACCAGTTTCGGCGCCTTGGCCTTGAAGTCATTGATCAGCATGCCCGGCATGGCGCCGGAACCGCTGGCCGCCATGCCTTCAACGGCGATCTTCTGGTTGTTCAGGTCGGCCTCGAAGCGGGCGACATCCAGTTTCACGGACCCGCTTTCGCCGCCGCGCCGCGCCTTGGCCTCGAGCGCGACTTTCTCGCCCACCAGCGCCTGGGACTTGCCATTGGCGGAAAGCCGGGGCGCCGACAGCTTGAGGTCGAACGGTTCGCGGTCCAGGGTGCCGCGCAGCTCCAGCGCCAGCTTTTGCGCATCGACGGCCCGGGTCTGGGCATCGAACTTGAGGTCGCCGGCGGCCACCAGCGCCTCCAGGCCCGCCAGGTCGAAGCCCTGCCTGCCCTTCTCGGCCGCCTGGCGCGCGGAGCCGGCCACCTTGGCCTCCAGCGAGGCGAACGAGTACTGCTTCTTTTCAAGGTCGAACAGCACATCGCCCGTGACCGCAAGCTGGGCGTTGAGCGTCGGTTTCGCGCCCTGGATGCGCGCCTTCAGGTCGACATTGCCCGGCACCTTGTCGGCGATGCGTCCGGTCGAAAGATTGAGTTGGTCCACCGACACCGCCTGGCCGGTGGCCTCGTCGCGATAGGTGATCGCCGCGCCGGACAGCTTGATGCCCTCGATGTCGAAATTGAGCTTGTCGTCCGACTTTTCCTCGGGCGACAGCAGGTCGTCGAAATTGAACTTGCCATCCTTGCCGCGAATGATCGCCGCGTTCAGTCCATCGACCTCGATCTTGTCGACGATCAGCTTCTTGCGCAAGAGCGGAAACAGGTCGACGAACACCTTGGCGCGCTCCAGCTTGACGAAGGGCTTGTCGCTCTTGTATTCGGAGAACGTGACCTGCCCGACCTCGATGCCGATCTTGGGAAACACCTTGAGCCCAATGTTGCCGGCGATGGTGAGGGTGCGCTGCTTCTTTTCCTTCACCAGCCGGGTGATGTCGTCCTTGTACTTGTTGGGGTCGAAGGTGGCGGCGAAGATGCCGAGGCCGACCGCGAGCAGCACCAACAAGCCGACGACGGTCAACAACAACCACTTGAAGTACTTCATGCCGATTTCCCCCGACGATTGACCGACGCGAGTTTAGCGCAGGGGCGACGCACGGCAGATGACCGCGCCATGCGCCGACCGGCGGCCGGCGGAGAGGCGTTCGGGGCCGGACCGCTAGACCTTGAAGCGGGAGTGGCGATGCAAGGTAATGATCTGCTTCATGTTTTTCGAACCTGACAAAATCGTACCCGCTCGCCGTACCCGCTGAACATCAGGCTGCGTGTGATGGACTACCCGCAACACAGCGACCACCCGGCCGACAAGGAGCTCGCAAGCGTGTGTATATGATGATGTACACAAATGATGGATCTCGCGCGGATCACCGGGTTCGACTTGAATAATGCTAACGCCCGCAAGAACGAGAAGCGCGGCGTGGCGCAGGCCGAGGCCGAAGAGGTCTTCTTAACCAGCCCCAGCTGATGCTGGAAGACCTGCGGCACCGCGACCAGGAGGCGCGCTTTCACGCCCTCGGCAAGACGCTCGATGGGCGTGCGCTGAACATCGCCTTCACGTTGCGCGGCGGTGGCACCCTGATCCGGGTGATCTCGGCGCGCGACATGCACCGCAAGGAAAGGAGCCTCCATGACCAAGCCCGCTAAACCGCTGTCCAGGTTCAGGACCGAGTCGCAGGAGCACGCATTACGGGAGACCGAAGGTCGCGACTCCACCCAGCATCTCGACTGGGCGAAGGC
>CANGUJ010000296.1 GCA_947456845.1 Burkholderiales bacterium
GCCGGCCTGCCGCCTTCGGCCTGGCTGCGCGTGATCCAGACCCAGTATCAAGTGCTGAAGAGTGCCGCGAGCACATGGAACACTTTTCTGGATACCGGCCCGGTGTACTTCGATTCGGTGTCGATGTTCGTCTTTTTTCTTCTCGGCGGACGCTATCTGGAACGCATGGCCCGCGAGCGTGCCGGCGCCGCCGTCGAGGAGCTCGCCCGCATGCAGCCGGCGCACGCATCCCTGATGCCGGGTTGGCCGGCATCGCCGACGGTGGTCGAGGTGGCGGCCGGAGTTCTCGCGCCCGGCGACGTGGTTCTGGTGTGCGCGGGCAATGCGATACCCGCCGACGGCGTGGTGGTCGCCGGAACGAGCCTCGCCGACGAGGCATTGATCAGCGGCGAAAGCCGGCCCGTGACCAAAACCGTCGGGAGCGAAGTCACGGGCGGGGCCATCAACCTGGTTGCGCCGCTCACGGTGCGGGTGCGCGCCGCGGCGGCGGATTCGCACCTCGCGCACTTGATGCGCCTGGTCGAGACGGCCTCCAGCGCCAAGCCCGCGATCACGGAACTGGCCGACCGCTACGCCGCCACATTCCTGTGGGCCATCCTGCTGCTGGCGGGCTGCGCGGCCGTGGCATGGAGTCTCACCGATCCGGCGCGCGCGTTGCCGGCGGCGGTCGCCGTGTTGATCGTGACCTGCCCGTGCGCCTTGTCCCTGGCGGCGCCGGTCGCGCTTTCCTCGGCGGTTGGCAACCTCGCGCGCCGCGGCGTACTGGTGGTGCGCGGCAACGCGATCGAAACCCTCGCGCGCGCCACGCATTTCGTCTTCGACAAGACCGGCACCCTGACCACCGGCCGCATGAAGGTCGAAGAGGTGATCCTGCTGGGCGAGGCGGCGCGCGACGAGGTCCTGGGTTGGGGCGCGCTCATGGAGCGGGCCGCCGTCCATCCTGTCGCGCAGGCCATCGCGATGGCCGGTGCGCCTCACGCGGCGCGAATCGCGGCTGACCGCATCAGCGATGCGCGCGAGATCGCCGGTCGTGGCGTCGAGGCGCGCATCGACGGCCAACGGGTCCGGTTGGGGAGCATCGATTTCGTCGCCGAACTCGCGGGCCCGCTGCCGGCGCGTGCGCGCCGCGCCGAATCGGGTGCCGCAAGCGTTGCCGCGATGGGTCGGGAGGGCGCCTGGACCGCGCTCGTCCTGCTGGGCGATGGCGTGCGCAGCGGCGGCCCGGCCATGATCGAGAGATTGAAGGCGGCCGGTGCCCGTGTTGTCATGGCCAGCGGCGACACGCCGGGCGCCGCGGCGGCAGCGGCCCGGACGCTGGGCATCGCTCGCGTACATGCGGGCATGACTCCCGAGGCCAAGCACGCGCTGGTGGCAGGTCTGCAGCGGGGCGGCGCGATCGTTGCGATGGTGGGTGACGGCATCAATGACGCCCCCGTACTCGCGCTGGCCGATGTGTCGATTGCGCTGGGCAGCGGGGCGCCCCTGGCGCAGACGCGGGCCGACATGGTGCTGATGTCGGGCGATCCCGCCGATCTGCTCGAGGCCATCGAGACCGCCCGCCGCACCCTGCGGATCGTGGCGCAGAACATCGCATGGGCGGCCGTCTACAACCTCGTCGCCATACCGCTCGCGGCCACCGGGCAGCTGGCGCCCTGGATGGCGGGCCTGGGCATGTCGCTGAGTTCCGCGGTCGTCGTGCTCAATTCCTTGCGCGTGGCGCGGCGCCGCCGCCCGGCACCGCCGGCGGCCGCGGTGCATGCAAATCCCGGCACCGCGCCGCGCGGGCTCGTCGGCGCCGATTGAACACGTCGAAGGTCGCTGCATGGATATCCTCTACCTGCTCATTCCGCTGTCGGTCGTCATGGTGCTGCTCATCGGCGCGATTTTCTGGTGGTCGCTTTCCAGCGGGCAGTTCGATGATGTCGAGCGCGCGGGCCAAAAGATCCTTGAGGACGACCAATAACCGGCCCGCCGGCGGCATCCCTCATGCGGGGCGCCGAAACGCGTTTTCGGGTGCGAATGTCAGGTT
Organism: Burkholderiales bacterium; assembly: GCA_947456845.1. Lineage (GTDB taxonomy): Bacteria > Pseudomonadota > Gammaproteobacteria > Burkholderiales > JAEUOS01 > JAEUOS01. Next base: position 2,030 of record CANGUJ010000296.1, read on the forward strand.
TGCGTCAGTTACGCGCAAGAAACACAAGTTTTGCGCCCCGCCCCGAGCCTGAAAACAGGGCCGTTTGACGAGGATCAAACGGCTTCCCGCCGGTGGCTCTAAGGTTCGAAATGTCTGAACCGAGATGGGGTGAGCAATGTCGCAGGACACATACAACTACCGGGTCGTCCGGCAATTTGCCGTCATGACCGTGGTCTGGGGGATCGTCGGCATGCTGGTGGGAGTGATCATCGCCGCCCAGCTGGCTTTTCCGGAACTCAACTTCGATATTCCCTGGTTGACCTATGGCAGGTTGCGGCCGCTCCATACCAACGCGGTGATTTTCGCCTTCGGCGGATGCGCCCTGTTCGCCACCTCCTACTACGTGGTTCAGCGGACCTGCCACACCACCCTGTTCGCCCCGGCGCTGGCCGGCTTCACCTTCTGGGGCTGGCAGGTGGTCATCCTGGCGGCGGCCATCACCCTGCCGCTGGGCATCACCTCCGGCAAGGAATACGCGGAACTCGAATGGCCGATCGATATCTTCATCGCCGTGGTGTGGGTGTCCTACGCGGTGGTGTTCTTCGGCACGATCATGAAGCGCCGCGTCTCGCACATCTACGTGGCCAACTGGTTCTTCGGCGCGTTCATCCTCACGGTCGCCCTGCTGCACATCGTCAACAGCGCGGCGATCCCGGTCTCGCTCTGGAAGTCGTATTCGGCCTACGCCGGCGTGCAGGACGCGATGGTGCAGTGGTGGTACGGCCACAACGCGGTGGGCTTCTTCCTCACCGCCGGTTTCCTTGGCATGATGTACTACTTCATCCCCAAGCAGGCGGAGCGTCCGGTCTATTCCTACCGGCTTTCCATCGTGCACTTCTGGGCCCTGATCTTCACCTACATGTGGGCAGGCCCGCACCATCTGCACTACACCGCGCTGCCCGACTGGGCCCAGTCGATCGGCATGCTGTTCTCGCTGGTGCTGCTGGCACCCTCGTGGGGCGGCATGATCAACGGCATCATGACCCTTTCGGGCGCATGGCACAAGCTGCGCTCCGATCCCATCCTGAAGTTCCTGATCGTGTCCCTGTCGTTCTACGGCATGAGCACCTTCGAAGGCCCGATGATGTCGATCAAGACCGTCAACGCGCTTTCCCATTACACCGACTGGACCGTCGGGCATGTGCACTCCGGTGCGCTGGGCTGGGTTGGGCTGGTGTCGATGGGATCGGTGTATTTCCTGATTCCCAAGATCTTCGGCCTGAAGGAGATGTACAGCACCAGGCTGATCGAACTGCACTTCTGGATCGCCACGGTCGGCATCGTGCTCTACATCGCCGCCATGTGGATTGCCGGCGTGATGCAGGGGCTGATGTGGCGGGCGGTCAATCCCGATGGCACCCTCACCTACACCTTCGTCGAGGGCGTCAAGGCGACCTTCCCGTATTACCTGATCCGGCTGGCCGGTGGCGTTCTGTACCTCTCCGGCATGTTCGTCATGCTCTACAACGTGCTCAAGACCATCGGACAGGGCGTGAGCGTGGATGCCCCGGTCGTGCAGCCAGCCGGCCTGGCGCACGCCTGAGACCCGCCGACGAAAAACCACGGGTGAAATGACATGAAATTCAATCATCAAACCATCGAGCAGAACATCGGCCTGATGATCCTCCTGGTCGTGCTCACGGTGAGCGCCGGCGGACTGGTGGAGATCGTGCCGCTGTTCTTCCAGAAATCGACCACCGAGCCGGTGACCGGGCTCAAGCCCTACACCGCCCTGCAGCTCAGCGGGCGTGACGTATACATCAGGGAAGGCTGCTACAACTGCCATTCGCAGATGGTGCGGCCGTTCCGCGCCGAGACCGAGCGTTACGGTCCTTATTCCGTGGCTGGCGAGTTCGTCTACGACCACCCTTTCCAGTGGGGCAGCAAACGCACCGGCCCGGATCTCGCGAGGGTGGGCGGTCGCTACAGCGACGAATGGCACAGGGTCCACCTCAACAATCCGCGCGACGTGGTGCCCGAATCGAACATGCCGGGATATCCCTGGCTGGCAAGAAGCGCTGTCGATCCTAAAGGCGTGGCGCCAAAGATGAAGGCGCTGTCCATGGTCGGCGTGCCCTACACCGAAGCGGACATCGCCGGGGCCGAGAAGGAAGTCGCCGGCAAGACCGAGCAGGATGCGTTGATCGCCTACCTGCAGGTGCTCGGCACGGCCGTCAAGGCCGGCAGCCAGGTCAGGGTGGAGATTCCGGCGCCTGCCAGGCCGCAGTCAGCCGATGTGTCAGCGCAACCCAAGGTCAGCGCGGCGGTCGCGCCGGCCGTGAAATAAGGAGAGCGAACGTGGACGTAAACACGCTACGCATCAGCATGACGATCATCAGCTTCGTCGTCTTCGCGGGCATCGTTGCCTGGGCAATGGCGCCGGCCAATCGCAAGTCCTTCCAGGATGCCGCGCTCATCCCGCTCGATGACGACGACACCGTTGCGTCCGGCGGTGAAACCATGAAGGGGGCTCGCCATGGCTGATTTCACCAGCGGGTTCTGGAGTGTCTACATCTCGGCGGCCACCGTCATTGCCCTGCTCGTGTGCCTCGTTCTGCTGTTCTTCACCTCCAGCAAGGTCGTGCCGAGGGATCCTTCCGGCCAGACCGAGACCACCGGCCACACCTGGGACGAGACCCTTGGCGAGTTCAACAACCCGCTGCCGCGCTGGTGGATGTGGATGTTCTACATCACGGTTTTCTTCGCGCTGGCCTACCTGTTCCTCTATCCCGGCCTCGGCAGCTTCAAGGGCAACCTCGCATGGAGTTCGGCAGGGCAGTATGCCGAGGAGGTCAGGAAGGCGGACGCCGAGTACGGGCCGCTGTTCGCCCAGTATCTGGCCAAGGATGTCAGGACCGTGTCGGCCGATCCGCAGGCCAGGGAGATCGGTTCGCGCCTGTTCCTGACCTACTGCGCGCAGTGCCATGGCTCGGACGCGCGCGGCAGCAAGGGGTTCCCCAACCTGACCGACGGTGACTGGCTCTACGGCGGCGCGCCGGAGGTCATCAAGGCTTCCATCCTCACGGGGCGCAATGGGGTGATGCCGCCGATGGCGGCAGCCCTGGGCGGGGATGCCGATGTCAAGAACGTGGCCAATTACGTGCTTTCGCTCTCCGGCGCCGCGCATGACTCCCTGGCGGCGCAGCAGGGCAAGTCGAAATTCGGCGCTTGCGCGGCATGCCATGGACAGGAAGGCAAGGGCAACCCGGCGCTGGGCGCGCCCAACCTCACCGACAAGGTATGGCTGTATGGCGGCAGTATCGACGCCATCGTGGAAACCATCAACAAGGGGCGCGCCAATCTGATGCCTGCCCACCAGGAGTTCCTGGGCGAAGCGAAGGTGCATCTGCTGGCGGCTTACGTATACGGCCTGGGCGGAGGACAGC
>CANGUJ010000297.1 GCA_947456845.1 Burkholderiales bacterium
ACATGCCTGAAAGCCCGGGCGCCACGTCGCCGCGGCGCGCGGGCGCGCGGCGGGCCGACCTCAGGCGAAGTGCCGGCCGATCTCCGGATCGAACTTGCCGTCGATGAGCACGAACAGCATCCTGCAGGGCTTGCCGGAGCGGTTGGCCCAGGCATGGTTGGTGCCGCGCTCGACCAGGAAATCGCCCTGCTTCATCAGGCGCTCCTCCTTGTCGAGGACGATGTAGATCTCGCCTTCGAGCACCAGCGCGTAGTCCACCGTCTCGGTGCGGTGCATCAGCGGATGGCCGCCCTCCTTGTAGGTCGAGGCCTTGTGGGTGCCGAGCGCGCCGAACGCCTCCTTGGCGCCGCCGCCGTCGAGGTTTTTCGTCCACTCGCCTTCCGGGCCGAATTCGATGATGCGCACCACCGTGCCGTTCCTGGGCGGCTCCAGGGTCAGCGGCCGCGTGGTGGGGTCGGGCTCGTTGCCCACGTAGGCGGGCGTCTGGTCGGTCATCCACAAGTTGGTGAGGTAGTAGCCGACGCGGCGCGGGTTGGTGTGCACCGAGGGCGCGGCCCCGTCCTCGGTGAAGATGGCGTTGCCCTCGGCGTCATGGCCGGTGACGATGCGGCGCACGTAACCTTTTTCCATTGCGGTTGATGTCCTGTGGTTGGCGGATTGCGGATTGCAATCTGCCGCCATTGTCCATCAGGACACCGGACAGGGGAGGTTCTATACTCGTCGAACCGGCGCGCGAACGGCAGCCACCGGTCGCGGCGGCGGAAGCGCACCAAGCCGGCAACGGCGCACGCCGGCACGACAATGACATCGCGCCCCGCACGGGCCGAGGAGACAATCCATGCAGGAACCCGTCAAGCTCGCCGCCGCCGGCGGCGAGCGATTGGCCGAAGACATCGTGCTCGAGCGCGGCGGCGGCGTGCTCAACCTCGCCATCGACCGGCCCGCCGACATGGCCCGTCTGTCGCCGGCGGTGCTCGAGCGGCTGCGTGCGATCGCCGAAGCCCGGCGCGACGACGCCGGGCCCCAGGGGCTGGTGATCTGCGGGGCGGGCGAGGCGCATCACGGGAAAGCCGGGTTCGCGCGCCTGGTCGGCGAGCCCGACATCGCGGTGGATTAGCCCTATGCCAGCGCAGCCTCCCGCCGGCGCCCTGGAGGGCGTGCGCGTGGTCGACATGACCGGCGTGGGCATGGGCCCGTGGGCGACGCAGATGCTGGCCGACATGGGCGCCGATGTCGTCAAGATCGAGTCGCCCGGCGGCGGCGACATCTTCCGCCACGTGCATCCGCAGCGCCATGCGGCGATGAGCCACGCCTTCCTCAACCTCAACCGCAACAAGCGCAGCGTGGTGCTCGACGCGAAACGCCCGGCCGAGCGCGCGGCGCTCCTGGCGCTCGTCGAGCGCGCCGACGTGTTCGTCTCGAACGTGCGCCCGCAGGCGCTGGCCCGGCTCGGGCTCGGCTACGAGGCGCTGCGCGAACGCAATCCGCGCCTGATCTATTGCGGCTGCTATGGCTATTCCGAGGCCGGCCCCTACGCCGGGCGCCCGGCGGTGGACGACACCATACAGGCCGCCAGCGGCCTGGCCTGGTTCCAGGGCAGCGGCGGCGCGCCCGAGGAGCATCGGCCGCCGCGCTACGTGAAAAGCATCATCGCCGACAAGGTGGCGGCGCTGTGGGTGGCGCAATCCATCGCCATGGCGCTCTACGCGCGCGAGCGCACCGGCCTGGGCCAGGCGGTGGAGGTGCCGATGTTCGAGAGCCTGGTCGCCTTCATGATGGTCGAGCACCTGGCCGGCCGCACCTTCGTGCCGCCGGCAGGCCCGCCGGGCTACAACCGCATCACCGCCGACAGCCGCAAGCCCTTCGCCACGCAGGACGGTTACCTGGCCGTGGTGCCCTATACCGATGCACAGTGGCAGCGCTTTTTCGACCTGGCCGACCGGCCCGACCTGGCCGCCGACCCGCGCTTCGCGAAACTCGACGCGCGCAGCCGCAACATCGGCGAGCTCTACGCGCTGCTCGAACCCATCATGGCCTCGAAAACCAGCGCGCAGTGGATCGCGCTGTTCTCCACCGCCGACCTGCCCTTCGCGCCGGTGAATTCGGTCGATGACCTGCTGGCCGACCCGCACCTGCGGGCGGTCGGCTTCTGGCAGGCCATGCAGCACCCCACCGAGGGCCCACTCACCCTGCCCGGCATCCCGGTACACTTTTCGGCCACGCCGGGCAGCATCCGCCGCCATCCGCCCGCGCTGGGCGAGCACACCGCCGAGGTGCTGGCGGAACTCGGCATCACCCTTGCCCCGAAGGAATCGACATGAACCTCCCGCCCATCGGCCGCGCGCTGCGCACCGCCACGCTCGCCTTCTGCGCGCTGGCCGGCCTGGCCGCCGGCGTTGCCGCACAGGACTACCCGGCCCGCCCGATCCGCTTCGTGGTGCCGTTCCCGGCCGGCAGCGGCATCGACAGCATGAGCCGGCTGGTGATCGACGAGATCCGCCGCGCCACCAACGCCAACATCGTGGTCGATTACAAGCCCGGCGCGCTCGGCCAGATCGGCACCGATTTCACCGCCAAGGCCGCGCCGGACGGCTACACCGTGATGGTGTCTTCCTCCGCGACCCATTCTTCAGGGCCGCAACTGGCCAAAAGCGTTCCCTACGACGCGCTGCGCGACTTCACCCACATCGGCCGCATGACCCGTTTCGACGTGGCCATGGTGGTCAATCCGCAGAACGGCTTCAAGACGCCGCGCGACCTCGTCAACGAGGCGAAGCGCGCGCCCGGCAAGCTGTCATTCGGCTACGGCTCCGGCACCGCGCGGGTGGTGGCCGCAGCCTTCACCCGCTCGGCCGGCATCGATGTGCTGGCGGTGCCGTACAAGGGCCAACCGCCGGCACTCACCGACCTGATCGGCGGGCAGATCCATTTCGTGATGGCCGACCTGGCGGTCATCATGGCGCAGGTCAAGGCCGGCCGCCTCGACGCGCTGGCGCTCGCCGCGCCGCGGCGCTCGGTGCTGCTGCCGGGCGTGCCGACCTTCACCGAGCTGGGCATCCGCGACGTGGAACTGGCCGGCTGGGTGGGGGTGTCGGGCCCGGCCGGCATGCCGCGCGAAGCGGTCGCCTGGTGGAGCGCGCAGCTCAACCGTGCGCTGGGCTCGAAGGACTTCATCGAGCGCCTGTACGCGATCAGCGTCGAAGGCGAGCCCAACGGCGTGGAGGAGTTCAACCAGTTCGTGCGCAGCCAGTTCCAGTTGTGGGGCCAGCGCATCCGCGATACCGGCATTCCGCCCGAATAGCCGGGCTCGCCGCCCGGCGCGCCAGAGCGCTACGCGGCCGCCACCGCGGCGACGTCGACGCCCACCGTCGCGCCCGCGGTGCACACGGCGGTCCAGGTGTCATCCGGTATCGGGATGCCGTCGCGTTCGCGCGCCACCCGCAGGCGCGCCTCCGGCTCGCCCGGCAGCAGCACCTCGTCGAAGCCGGGCGCCGGCGGCACCGCCTTGATGCGCCCGAGCGTCTTTTCCATCGCCTGCGCGTAGCCGGCCGCCGGGCGGAACACTCCGACATCCACCGCGAAAATGAAGATGCCGCTGCGCATGAACACACCCGGGTAGGCATCCGCCCCGGCCATCGGCCCGCTCCGCAGTTCGGCGATCACCGCCAGCGCGTAGCCCTTGTGCGCGCCGAAGGGCAGCAGGAAGCCGCCATCGAAAAACGCCTGCGGGTCGGTGCTGGGCCGCCCTTCGCGGTCGAGGATGGAATCCGGCGGCAGTTGCTGGTGCTTGGCCTTGGCCACCTTGACCTTGCCGGCGGCGATCGCCGAGGTGGCGATGTCCAGCGTCACCGGCGCGCCGCCCGGGTTGGGCACGGAAAACGCCACCGGGTTGGTGCCCAGCACGGCGGCCGCGCCGCCGAACGGCGCGGTCATCGGCCGGTCCACCGTGCCGATGGCCATGAACACCATCACGCCCTGCGCCGCGCCGCGGTCGGTGAAGGCCGCCAGGCGGCCGGTATGCGACGCCTGCACCACCGAGACGGCGGCCACATGCGCCTTCTTCGCCTTGGCAATCGCGAGGTCGACCGCGAAGTTGCCCGTGACCTGTCCGAGCGCCCAGTTGCCGCTCACCAGCGCCGTGGTCGGCGTTTCCTCCAGCACCTGCGGGCTGGCGCCGACGACGATCTCGCCGTCGACGATGCTTTTCAGGTATTCCGGGATGCGCAGGATGCCGTGCGAATCGTGGCCGGCGAGGTGGTTGTCCACCAGCACGTCGGCTACCTGCGCCGCGTGCTCCGCCGCGGCCCCGGCGGCGCGGAAGATGGTGGCGGTGGCGCGATGCAGCGCGGCTTTGGTAAACGTTGGCATGGGTCTCTTCTTCTCTTTGTGGGCGGCAGGCGGGTCGGGGCCGGGAAAGCCGTTAAGATTCTAGATTGATTGCCCCAGACATCGAGAACAACGAGGAATCCCATGCGACAGATTCGCACCGCACTCACCTGCTGGCTGCTCGTGATCGCCGCGGCGGCAGGCGCGCAGAGCGCTTTCCCGAGCAAGCCGGTGAACCTGATCGTGCCCTTCCCGCCGGGCGGTGCGGCCGACCAGCCCACCCGATTGCTGGCGCAGGCGCTGGCCAACGTGTGGAAGCAGCCGGCGGTGGTGATGACCCGCGCCGGCGCCGGCGGCGCGGTCGGCATGGCCGCGGTGGCGACGTCGCCGCCGGACGGCTACACGCTGGTGGCGACCAACCCCGCGCTCCTCATCCTGCCCGAGGCCGACCGCATGTTCGGGCGCCCGTCGACCTTCGACCGTTCCAGCTTCATCCCCATCGCGCTCCTGGTGGCCGACCCGCTGGTGGTGGCCGTCAAGGGCGATGCGCCCTGGAAGACCTGGCAGGACTTCGTGGCCGAGGCGCGTGCCAATCCGGACAAGATCACCTATGGCTCGTCCGGCGCCTACAGCGCTTCGCACCTGCCCATCGAAATGCTCGCCAACGCCGCCGGCATGAAGCTGCGCCACATTTCGTATTCCGGCGGCGGGCCGGCCATCCTGGCGGTGCTCGGCGGGCATGTGGCGCTGACGGCGAGTTCGCCCGCCGCGCTGGCCGCGCACATCAAGTCCGGCGCGTTGAAGCCCCTGGTGACCACCGGCGCCAAGCGCGCCGCCGCGCTGCCCGAGGTGCCCACCGCGCTCGAGTTGGGACTGAAGGACAGCGAGTTCTACATCTGGATCGGCGTGTTCGCGCCGGCCAAGACGCCGGATGCGGTGGTCCAGGCGCTGCGCGCCGACATCGGCCGCGCCATCACCCAGGAAGGCGGGTTCATGCAGAGCATGGCCAAGCTGGGGGCGCCGGTGGACTATCGCGACGGCCCGGCCTTCAACGAGTTCCTCAACCGCGACTACGAGCGCATTCGC
>CANGUJ010000298.1 GCA_947456845.1 Burkholderiales bacterium
ACGTGCGCCGCCTCGAGGAACTTGAGCCCCCCCCACTTGTCGAACGGGATGCCGCGGCGCTGCAACTCGATCTCGAGGTCGGCGCTCATGAAGCCGGCGCGCACGAGCACCGCCATCCCCGACAGCGCGATCCCCTCCTCGTAGAGTTCGAGGATGCGGTCGGCGATGAACCGGGTCTGCTGCGGCTCGTCGCGCGCGGTCACGAGCCACGGGCGCTCGCCCCCGGTGCGCGAGGTCCAGAGCGCCTTGCGGAAGCCCTCCGACGCCTTGGCCATGACGGCGTTCGACACGTCGAGAATGGCGGGCGTCGAGCGGTAGTTCTGCTCGAGCGCCACCAGCGTCGCCCCGCCGAAGTCGCGCGGGAAGTCGAGGATGTTGCGCACCGTCGCGCCGCGGAAGGAATAGATGGACTGGGCGTCGTCGCCCACCGCCATCACCCCGCGGCCGTCCGGTTTCAGCGCCTTGAGAATGGCCGCCTGAAGGCGGTTGGTATCCTGGTACTCGTCGACCAGCACATGGTCGAAGCGGGCTCCGATCTCTGCGGCCAGCGCGGGGTCTTCCAGCATGCCCGCCCAGAACAGGAGCAGGTCGTCGTAGTCCAGCACGTTCTGCGCGGCCTTGGCTTCCACGTACGCGCCGAACATGCGCTTGAAGTCGGGTTCCCATTCGGCGCACCACGGAAACGCGGCGGTCAGCACCTGCCCAAGCGGTTCGCATGCATTGACTACCCGCGAGTAGATGGCCAGGCAGGTGCCCTTCAGGGGAAAGCGCTTGCGGGTGGCGGGCAGGCCGATGTCGTGCCGCACCAGGCCCATCAGGTCGGCGGAATCGCCGCGGTCGTGGATGGTGAAGGCGCCATCCAGGCCGATGCGCGGCGCGTACTCGCGCAGCAGGCGTGCGCCCATGCCGTGGAAGGTGCCGGCCCAGGGCAGAGCCGGCGGTTCGACCCTGGCGGAAAGCTTCAGCACGCGCGCCAGTACCCGACCGGCACGGTGCTCCATCTCCTGCGCGGCGCGGCGCGAGAAGGTCAGCAAGAGCAGGCGCTGCGGATCGGCGCCGTCGGCGATCAGCCTGGCCACGCGGTGGGCGAGCGTGTTGGTCTTGCCGGAGCCGGCGCCGGCCACCAGCAACAGCGGGCGGACATCCGGATGCTGCGGGTCGGTACCGTGCAGCACCGCGGCGCGCTGCTGCTCGTTGAGCGCGGCGAAAGGATCGTCGCGCGAATCGGGCGCGCGGTGCGCGGCCGGTGCGGCGCGCAGGGCGGTGGCGATGGTCATGCGGGGCAGCCGGAGAGCATGGAGACTGTATTTTAATACAGTTTCCGGCGATGGCTTGCGCGGGTGCCCGCGGGGCGCCATCCGAACCGGCCGCGCATGCCGCGCCCGGCGCGATGCCTCAGGCGCGGTTTTCGGCGATGTGCCTGGCCATCGCGGCGATCACCCCCGGCGCCTCGCCCAAGGCGGGCCGCAGGACCAGGCGCACATCCGGATGTTTCGCGCGCGCCGCCTCGAGCAGGCGCGGCAGGTCGCGCTTCAAGTGCGCGCCCTGGGCCATGAAGGCGGGCACGATGTCGATTTCGCAGACCTTGTCGGCGATGAGCGCATCGATGGCATCCGCAAGCGGCGGCTGCATGAATTCGAGGAAGGCGACCACCACCCTGACGCCGGGCGTGCGCGCGGCCACCTCGTCACGCAGGTGCTCGAACGGGCGCGCCCAGTCCGGGTCGCGGGCGCCGTGGGCGAACAGGATGATGGCCTTGGTCATGATTGATGATCGGATCCATTGGGCCCCGGGCGGGGGCCTTGCCGCTACATGAGGATGATGTCGTATTGCTCGTGCGAATACGCGGTTTCCACCGCCAGCGAGACCGGCTTGCCGATGAAGTCCGACAGCAGGGCAAGCGCCTGCGACTCCTCCTCGAGGAACATGTCGATCACCGACTGGCTGGCGAGGATGCGGAACTCCTTCGGGTTGAACTGCTTGGACTCGCGAGTCACCTCGCGCAGGATTTCGTAGCAGACCGTGCGCGGGGTCTTGATCTCGCCGCGCCCCTGGCATGTGGGGCAGGGCTCGCACAGTACATGCGCGAGCGATTCGCGGGTGCGCTTGCGGGTCATCTCCACCAGCCCCAGGCCGGTGAAGCCGGAAACGCCGATGCGCGTCCGGTCGCGCGCCAGGGCCTTGTTGAGCTCGGCGAGCACGGCGGCCTTGTGCTCCTCGCTGTCCATGTCGATGAAGTCGGCGATGATGATGCCGCCCAGGTTGCGCAGGCGCAGCTGCCGCGCCAGCGCCTGCGCGGCCTCGAGGTTGGTCTTGAAGATGGTGTCGTCGAAGTTGCGCCCGCCGACGTAGGCGCCGGTGTTCACGTCGATGGTGGTCATCGCCTCGGTCTGGTCGATGATCAGGTAGCCGCCCGACTTCAGGTCCACCCGGCGCGCGAGCGCCTTCTCGATCTCGTCTTCCACGCCGAACAGGTCGAACAGCGGCCGCTCGGCGGTGTAGTGCATCACCCTGGACAGCACATTGGGCGTGTAGTCGCGCGCGAACTCGGTGAGCTTGACGAAGTTCTCGCGCGAATCGATCTGGATGCTGCCGGTTTCCTCGGTCACCAGGTCGCGCAGGGCGCGCTTGGCCAGCGGCAGGTCCTGCGACAGGCAGGCCGGGGCCGAGCGCGTCTGCGCCTCGTTCTGGATGAAACGCCAGCGCTTGCGCAGGTAGTCCACGTCGGTGCGGATGTCGGCCTCGCTGGCGGTCTCGGCCATGGTGCGGATGATGTAGCCGCCGCGCTCGCCCTCGGGGATCATGCCCTGCAGCATGCTGCGCAGCTGGTCGCGCTCGACCTCGCTCTCGATGCGCTGCGAGATGCCGATGTGGGTTTCCTGCGGCAGGTAGACCAGCATGCGCCCGGCGATCGAGACCTGGGTCGACAGGCGTGCGCCCTTGGTGCCGATCGGGTCCTTGATCACCTGCACCATGACCGTCTGGCCCTCGTGCAGCATGTGCTCGATGGGCTTGGCCGTCTCCGTGCTGCCGTTGTGGTGCGAGTGGCGCACCTCCCAGATGTCGGCCACATGCAGGAAGGCCGCACGCTCCAGCCCCACGTCGACGAAGGCCGACTGCATGCCCGGCAACACCCTGGCCACCTTGCCCAGGTAGATGTTGCCCACCAGGCCGCGGCTGGCCTCGCGCTCGATATGGATCTCCTGCGCCACGCCCTGCTGCATCACGGCCACCCGGGTTTCCTGCGGGGTGACGTTGATGAGGATGTCTTCGGTCATGCGGCTATTCTGGCACAGGGCGGGCGCGCAGCCGCCGCGGACGCCGCGTCAGGCCGCGAAGTCGCGCATGAGCACGCCGGGACGTGCATCCCCGGGGAGCATGCCGCCGGCGTCGGCCACCTTGACGCCGTTCACCCAGACGCCATGCACGCCGACGGCGTCGGTGTGCAGCCGCCCGGCGCCGCCCGGCAGGTCGTTGACGCGCCGCTTCGGGCCGCGCCCCACCGTGGCGGGATCGAACAGCAGCAGGTCGGCGGCATGGCCCGCCTTGAGCAGGCCGCGCTGCTTCAGGCCGAACACCTCCGCGGTCTGCCCGGTGAGCCGGCGCACCGCCTCCTCCAGCGGCATCTTGCCGAGGTCCCGCGACCAGTGGCCCATCAGGTGCAGGCCGAAGGCGGCGTCGTTGAAGAACGTGAGGTGGGCGCCGGCATCCGACAGGCTCACCAGGCTGTTGGGGTGGTTGAGCATGCGTCCCACCGCATCCTCGTCCGAATTGAGCAGCGTCGCGGTGAACACGGTGTCGAGGTTTTCGGCCAGGGCCAGGTCGAACATGAAGTCGAGCGGATCCACGCCGGCCTCGCGCGCGAGGTCGGCGACGCTGCGCTGCTCGTAGCGGGCGTGCCCGGGGTCGGCGACTTCGACCACCTGCACCTGGTCCCATTCGCCGTTGAACAGGCGAAACACCGTCGGGGCGGCGATCTCCGCGCGCATCGCGTCGCGAAACTCCTTTTGCGCGATGGCGGCCTTGAAGGCCTCGCCTTTCAGGCCCAGCACCTGCTTCCACGACACCAGACCTTCGACCGGGTACGGCGAGTGCAGCGTGAAGTCCATGGTCAGCGGGCAGCAGGACACCGCGCCCAGCAGCTTTCTGCCGCGCGTGTTGGCCGCGGCGATCGCCTCGAGGTCGTTGAAAACCGCCTGCGGGTTGGTCTTGTTGTGCAGGAGCGCCGCGATCACCACCGGGCGCCCCGAGAGCGCCGAGAGCTCTTCGAGGAAGTCGATCCTGGTGTGTCCTCCCTTGGTGAGCATGAACACCCCCTTGCCCGACTCCTTGAGCGAACCCACCAGGGTGCGCAGCTCCGCGTCGTCGGCCAGGCGCGACGGCATGGGCACGCCACCTTCGCCGTTGTGCGCCGGCGAAGTGCTGGTGGCAAAGCCGATCGCGCCGGCGCGCATGGCCTCCTGCAGCAGGCGCTTCATTTCCTGCACTTCGGCGGGCGTGGCGGCGCGCCTGGGCGCGTCCTGGCCCATCACCCAGGTGCGCAGCGACGAATGCCCGGCAAAGGCCGCGATGTTCACCGCCGCGCCCTGCCGCTCCAGCAGCGCCATGTATTCCGGAATGCTCTCGAAATCCCAGCGGATGCCCTGGCGCAGCACGTCCAGCGACATGCCTTCGACCTGGGTGAGGTTCCTCATGATGAGTTCGCGGTCCGCCGGCCGGCAGGGCGCGATGGTAAAACCGCAGTTGCCGATGATTGCGGTGGTCACGCCCAGCGCCGGCGAGGGGCGCAGGGCGCTGTCCCAGGTGATCTGGGCGTCGTAGTGGGTGTGGTTGTCGATAATGCCCGGCATCAGCGCCAGGCCGGCCGCATCGACGCTTTCGCGCGCCCCGTCCGCCACGCTGCCGACGGCGGCGATCCTGCCATCCTTGACAGCGAGGTCGCCGGTCACGGCGGGACGGCCGCTGCCGTCGTAGAGGCGGGCGTTGCGGATGACGAGATCGTGCATGGCGAAGAGGGCGCGGTCGCTATAATTTGGGACTTCGATTTTAACCTGCACGTCTTCGGCAGCCCAGCCTTGCGCACCCCGGGTCAAGAGGCGCATGCCACCGGGTCGCGATGTCAAAACTGCTTGAAAACCTCAACCCGGAACAGTTTCAGGCGGTCACGCTGCCGAACCAGTCCGCCCTGATCCTGGCCGGCGCGGGTTCCGGCAAGACCCGCGTGCTGACCACGCGCATCGCCTGGCTGGTGCAGACCGGCCAGGTCTCTACGGCCAACATCCTTGCCGTCACCTTCACCAACAAGGCGGCGCGCGAGATGCTGCACCGCCTATCGGCCATGCTGCCGGTCAACCTGCGCGGCATGTGGGCCGGCACCTTCCACGGCCTGGCCAACCGGTTCCTGCGCGCG
>CANGUJ010000299.1 GCA_947456845.1 Burkholderiales bacterium
GCCTGCCTGTGCGCGGCCGGGCTTGCCGCCTCGCTCGGCGTGTTCCTCTACCTGCGCCATCTGATCGTGCGCCCGGTGCGCGCGCTGTCGGCCCGCATGCGCGAGATCGGCGCGGGCGAAGGCGACCTTGCCAGCGACATGCCCGTCATGACCCGGGACGAATTGCGCGATCTGGCGGAGAACTACAACGCCTTCGCCGGCCAGTTGCGCCATATCATCGCCGAGGTCCGCAAGATGAGCGTGCAGGTGGCCTACGAATCGGCCAGGACCGCGGGCAGCGTGAGCGAATCCACCGCCCTGGCACGACGCCAGGGCGAGCTTTCCGTCGAGGTCTTCAACGCCACCGACAGCGCGCGGCAGTCCCTGGGCAAGGTGGCGGAAAGCGCGCAGGAGATCGCCGCGGCGGCATCCGGCCACGTGGTCGGGGCCAATCAGGCCTACGCGGAGCTGTTGGCCGTGAACCGCGACATCGAAGTGGCGAAAGGCCGCCTTGCCGCGCTTTCCGGCACGGTGGAGCGGCTCGGCGCGAACTCGCGCAGCATCGCTCTGGTGGTCAGGCTGATCAACGATGTCTCGGACCAGACCAACCTGCTTGCATTGAATGCCGCCATCGAGGCGGCGCGCGCCGGCGAGGCGGGGCGCGGGTTCGCCGTGGTGGCCGACGAGGTGCGCAAGCTGGCCGAGAAGGTGAAGAACGCCACCGGCGACATCGCGCTCAACGTGGAAGGCATGTCCGCGCTGGTCGAGAGCACCCGGAGCGAGACCGGCGGCATCGACGAGGCGATCCGCAACGCCGGCGCGGTGGTCGAGCGTTCCAGCCGGCGTTTCGACTCGATCGTGCGCGATTTCTCCAGCATGGGCGAGCGGGTCAGCGAGGTGCGCGAGTCGATCGAGGCCGTCAGCATCGCCAACACGCAGATCCACACGCAGGTGTCGGCCATCCGCGGCATGTCGGTCGATGTGGGCGCCTGCATGGACCAGGCGCATACCGCCTCCCAGGAGCTTTCCCAGGCCGCCGAGAAAATCGAGGAGCTCGCCGCCCGCTTCCGCATCGGTCACGGCAGGTTCGAGGAGATCATCGATCGGGTGGCCGAGTACCGCGACCTGTGCGCGCAGCGGCTGGCGGCCCTGGCCAGGCGCGGCGTCAACGTCTTCGACCAGAACTATCGGCCGATTCCCGGGACCGCGCCCCAGAAGTACAGCACCTCCTATGACCAGGAGTGCGAACGCGAGCTGCAGCCGCTCTACGACCGCCTCGTCGAGGAGACCCGCGGCGGCGCATTCGCCCTGGCGATCGACGTGCGGACCTATGCGCCCACGCACAACAGCAGGTATTCGAAACCCTTGACCGGAGACCACGCCGTCGACCTGCTGGTCAGCCGCGACAAGCGCATGTTCACGGATGTGACGGGCAGGCGCGCGGCGGCAAGCCGGGCGCGCTTGCTTCTGCAGACCTATCGCCGCGACACCGGCGAGATCCTCAACGACCTGTCCATGCCGATCGAGATCGACGGGCGCCACTGGGGCTGCCTGCGCTTCGGCTTCGCGCCGGAAGTCCTGCTCGAGGAAAGCTGAGCGGGCGCGCCGACGCCGGCGCTTCGCCCCGGGGCGGCCCAGGCTTGCACCGCCCGGCGGCCGCGGTCTCAGTGCCTGATGCGCAGGCGGCGGCTGGGGCGCCTGGCGACCAGGCTCGGCAGGTCGTCCTCGATCTCGAGAGGATCGATGTCCGCCTCCTCGAATGCGCCCGCATAGTCTGCCGCGATATCCGCGTTCGCGATGGCGGCGGCCCAGTCCCGGGCAGTAAGCAATTCGCCTTCGTGCGTTTCGCCGCTCGAGTCGGCAGGTTCGAATCGTCCCATGTTGGTCTTTCCTCGCGTCCTTGTGGTCGATGGAGGCATCCGGCGGCGGGCTGGGTGCGCCGCGGGTCCCTGCCTAGTGATGGTCGGCGGTATTGCCGCGGCGCACGCGGTAAACAAGACAGCCTTTGCCGCCTTGTTTGCGGCATTCGTTGCACTTGCCTGCCGGAATAATTGATCCGTTATCCGACAACCCTATAGAGGGACCGCCGATGGCGGAAGAGCAGGATCTGGAGCGCGAATTACCGGCCTCGCAGAAGCGCCTGGACGACGCTCGCGAGCGCGGGCAGACGCCGCGCTCTCGTGAGCTGACCACTGCCGCCCTGCTGCTGGCCGGCGCAGCCGGCGTGGCGGTGCTGGGGCCGCATGTGACGCAACAGGCGATGGAGTTCCTGCGTGGCGGCCTCAACGTGTCCAGGGCCGCGGCTTTCGACCCGGCATTGGCGATGGAAGCCGCCGGCCGCCTGGTGGTCGGCGGCATCATCCCGGCGCTGCCTTTCCTGGGCCTGCTGTTCATCGCTGCGCTGGCCGCGCCGCTGGCCATCGGCGGCTGGGTATTCAGCGCCGAACCGGTCACGCCGGACTTCTCCCGGCTTAACCCGCTGCGCGGACTGTCGAACCTGATCTCGGTGCAAAGCGCCGCGGAACTGGGCAAGGCTATCCTCAAGGTGGTCCTGATCGGCGGGGTGGTCGGCAGCCTGATCTGGCGCGACCAGACCGCCTTCATCATGCCGCTTGGCCAGGACAGCGCGACCGCCATGGCGTGGGTCGGGCAGGTGATCACCCGCGAGTTCCTGTGGATGGCCGCAGTCCTGCTGGTGATCGCGGCCGCCGATGTGCCGTTGCAAATCTGGCAGCATGGGCGCGGACTGCGCATGTCCAGGGACGAGGTCAAGCGCGAATCCAAGGAATCCGAGGGCGATCCGCAGATCAAGGGCAAGATCCGCCAGCGCCAACGCGAGGCCGCGCGGCGTCGCATGATGGCGGCGGTGCCGACGGCCGATGTGGTGGTGACCAATCCGACCCACTATGCGGTGGCGCTTTCCTACCAGGGCGACCGCATGCGGGCGCCGAAGGTGGTGGCCAAGGGCACCGACGAGGTGGCGGCCCGCATCCGCGAGATCGCGGGCGAGAACGGTGTTCCGCTGCTCGAAGCGCCGCCGCTCGCGCGTGCGCTCTACAAGCATGCCGAGCTCGAGGCGGAGATTCCCGCCGCGCTGTACAACGCGGTGGCGCTGGTGCTGGCCTGGGTGTTCCAGCTGCGCCATGCCGGCGCCGGGCAGATGCCCGTCGCGCCGGTCGCCCTGCCGGTGCCGCCGGAGCTCGATCCGCTCAATGAAGGAGCGGCCGCGTGAGTGCCTTCACCCTAGGCGCGGGCGGCTGGCGCAACATCCCGCTGCGCGGCCTGGCCGCGCCGGCATTCATCGTCATGGTCCTGGCGATGATGATCCTGCCGCTGCCGCCTTTCCTGCTCGACCTGCTGTTCACCTTCAACATCGCGCTCGGCCTGATCGTCCTTCTGGCCGCGGTATACGCGAACCGGCCGATGGATTTCGCCGCCTTTCCCACCGTGCTGCTGCTGACCACGCTGTTGCGCCTGTCGCTCAACGTGGCGTCGACCCGCGTGGTGCTGCTGCAGGGGCATACCGGCCCGGACGCGGCCGGCAAGGTGATCGAGGCCTTCGGGCATTTCCTCGTAGGCGGCAATTTCGCGGTCGGGATCGTGGTGTTCCTGATCCTGGTGGTGATCAACTTCGTGGTCATCACCAAGGGCGCCGGCCGCATCGCCGAGGTGGCGGCCCGTTTCACCCTTGACGCCATGCCGGGCAAGCAGATGGCCATCGACGCCGACATGAATGCCGGCCTGATCTCCGAGCAGGATGCCCGCAAGCGGCGCGCGGAGATCGCCCGCGAAGCCGATTTCTACGGCGCCATGGACGGCGCATCCAAGTTCGTGCGCGGCGACGCCATCGCCGGGATCCTGATCCTGTTCATCAACATCATCGGCGGCATGATCATCGGGCTGGTGCAGCACGACCTGACGGCCGGCCAGGCGGTGGACAACTATGTCCTGCTGGCCATCGGTGACGGCCTGGTCGCGCAGATTCCGGCACTGGTGATTTCGGTGGCGGCAGGCCTGGTGGTGAGCCGCGTGGGCGCCGATGAAAGCGCCAACGAGGACATCGGTTCGCAGGTGGTGCGCCAGCTCGTGGCCAACCCGCAGACCATGATGGTCACCGGCGGCGTGCTGGCGGCCCTGGGACTGATTCCCGGCATGCCGCATCTGGCTTTCATCGCCTTCGGTGCCGGCGCGATCTGGGTGGGCTGGTGGCAGGCCAAGCGGGCGGCGCAGCAAGCGGCGGCGGCCGTCGAGGACAAAGCGCCGCCGCAGGGTGAACCTGGCGAAGCCTCCTGGGAAGACCTCGCGCCGGTGGACGTGCTGGGCCTGGAAGTGGGCTATCGCCTGATTCCGCTGGTCGATCGCAACCAGGATGGCGACCTGCTCAAGCGCATCAAGGCGATACGCAAGAAGTTCGCCCAGGAAGTCGGTTTCCTGCCCCCGCAGGTGCATATCCGCGACAACCTCGAGCTCAAGCCCAACGCCTACCGCATCAGCCTCAAGGGCGTGGTGATCGGGGAGGGCGATGTGTACGCGGGCATGTACATGGCGATCAACCCGGGCAATGCCGTGGCCCCGCTGCCGGGCACGCCGGCGCGCGACCCGGCGTTCGGCCTGCCCGCCACGTGGATCGAGGGCAACGTCCGAGACCAGGCGCTGGCCACCGGTTATACCGTGGTCGATGCCGCGACGGTGGTGGCGACGCATCTCAACCACCTCATGCAGTCCCATGCCGCGGCGCTGCTCGGGCGCGGCGAAACGCAGGCGCTGATCGAGCATTTCAACAAGCAGGCGCCGAAGCTGATCGACGACCTCACGCCCAAGCTGATTCCGCTGTCCACATTCACCCGCGTGCTGCAGGGGCTGTTGGAAGAGGGGGTGCACATCCGCGACATGCGCAGCATCGTCGAAACGCTCACCGACCACGCCGCCCGCAGCACCGACGCGGCCGAACTCCTGGCGCAGGTGCGGATCACGCTCGGCCGCGCCATCCTGCAGATGTTGTTCGGCCCGGCCACCGAAATCGAGATGCTGGTGCTTGAACCCGACCTCGAGCGGGTGCTCGCGCAGTCGGCCAACGGCGCCGCCGGCGAGCCGCTCGGGATCGAACCGGGGCTGGCCGAAAACCTGGCGCGCGACCTGCTGGCGGGCGCACAGCGCCTTGAAAACCTAGGCAAGCCGCCCGCGCTGCTGGTGCCCGACAAGTTGCGTCCCGGCCTTTCACGGCTGGCGCGCCGGGTGCTGCCGCGACTGAAAGTGCTGTCCCACGCCGAGATTCCCGAGGCCTGCACCATCCGCGTTGCCGGGATGGTCGGCGCGCGCGGGCCTTTGCCTGGCTGAGGCCGGGTCGGCGACAACAACTGATGCAAGCGAGTTCGTGAAGAGGCCAACGCCATGATGATGAAAAAATTTATCGCCGCAACCGCAC
>CANGUJ010000300.1 GCA_947456845.1 Burkholderiales bacterium
GGCCAGGCTCGACGCCGTGCTGGAATCGGCTCGGGCGCGGGCCGGGGTCGTGGTGAGCGCAGCTGCGGTCACAAGGGCCGGCAGGGTGGCTCGGAATGGCGTCATGGCCAGGGCGTCGAGAAATCGCCGGCGAGAAGCATCGACGATCGTGCGTGTCTCCGCGATTGCGGTCTGGACGCGAGAGTGGCCCGGGGGCGATTCGCAGGGATTTTTCATGATGCGTTCCTTATCCTGGGTGGCAGATGCAGGAACGCATGCTGGGCCCGGGCGGCCGCGGGTACAAGCAAAAGCGACGACGTTACGGGTCACGCGACTTGGAGTATCGTCACGGGATACTTTTCAGTGCGCAGGTCATCCCATGAGCACAACCGCCGACCTCATCGCCCACCTCAAGTCCGAGCTCAAGGCCGCCGGTGTCACCTATGCCACCGTCGCGGCGCGGCTGGGCATGGCCGAATCCAGCGTCAAGCGCATGTTCGCCAGGGGCGGCGACATGCCGGTCTCGCGCATCGACGAGATCTGCCGCATCATCCACCTGGACTTCGCCGACCTCGCGCGCCGCGTCGCCGACACCCAGCCCCTCATGCAGGAGCTCACCCTGGCGCAGGAGAAGGCGGTGGTGGCCGACCGCACCCTGCTGGCGGTGGCCGTCTGCGTGCTCAGCCAGATGCCGGCAGAGGAGATCCTCGGCACCTACGACCTCACCGAGGCGCAGCTGGTCAAGTCGCTCGCCCGGCTCGACCGCATCGGCGTGATCGACCTGAGGCCCGGCAACCGCTACCGGCTCAAGGTGGCGAAGGGATTCCGCTGGCTGCCGCACGGGCCGGTGATGGAATTCTTTCGCAAGGAGGTGCTGGGCGACTACTTCGCCGGCGGTTTCGACGGCGAGTCGGAAATGCTGATGGTGGTGCACGGTGAAATCGGCCACGGCCTGGCCAATTCCTTCCGCGAACGGCTCATGCGCGTCGGCCAGGATTTCGCCAACCAGCACCTGGCCGACCAGAAGCTCCCGCCCGACCAGCGCCGACCTTACACCATCGTCATCGGCATGCGCTCCTGGCTCATGCATGCCCTGGCGGAGATGCGCCGCGGGCGCGGGATGTGACGGGTGCCCGGGCGGCGCCGGGCCGCGGCGGGCGTGTGGGGGCGCCGGCGCAGGTTCAATCCGCCTTGGCGCCCGACTCCTTGACGATCCGTGTCCACTTGACCAGTTCGGCGGCGGTGAAGTCGTTGAACTCCTTCACCGACATGACCGTGATCTCCATGCCCATGGCGGCGAAGCGTTGCCGGGTATCGGCGTCCCTGAGCATGGCGGTGGTGACCGACGAAATCCGGTTCACCACCTCGGCGGGCAGACCGGCCGGGCCGCTCACGCCCCACCACGGCCGGATGTCGAAGCCGGGCACGGTCTCGGCGATCGGCGGCACCTCGGGCGCGATCGGGCTGCGCTGGGGCGTGGCCACGCCCAGGGCGCGCAGCCGGCCCTCCTTGACATGCGGGTAGGCCACCGGGACATGGTAGAAGCTCATCGACACCTGGCCGCCGAACAGGTCGGCGAATCCCTGCGACATGTTCTTGTACGGCACATGCACGATGTCGATGCCGGCCATGGATTTCAGCAGCGCGCCCGACATGTGCGGCGAGGTGCCGGAGCCTGCCGAGATGTAGGTGAGCTTGCCCGGATTGGCCTTGGCATAGGCGATCAGCTCGGCCATGTTGTTGATCGGCAGCTTGGGGTTGATCACCAGCATGTTGGGAGCGGTGGCGAGCAGGCCGATGTGGGAAAAATCCCTGAGCGTATCGAACGGCAGCTTGCCGTAGAGCGCCGGGTTGGTGGCGTGCACCGCGCTGGTGGACAGGGTGAGCGTGTAACCGTCGGCCGGCGCGCGCGCGACGAATTCGCCGGCGATGTTGCCACCGGCGCCCGTCTTGTTCTCGACCACGATGCCTTGGCCAAGCGCCTCGCCGAGCTTTTGCGCGTACAGCCGGCCGAGCACGTCGGTGGTGGTGCCGGTGGAATAGGGCAGCACCAGGCGGATCTGCTTGTTGGGATACGTTTGCGCCAGCGCCGGGTTGGCGCCCAGCACGGCGAGCGCGGCCAGGCCGCAAGCGGTCATGATGCGCGAAAGGGTTTCATGCATGGCTTGTCTCCAGTGTTGTGTGCGGCGTGCAGGCCGCTGGCGGGAATGTACGCTTAAATCCGCATTCGCCGTTTCGGTCTAGACCAGCGGCAGCATCACGTGGGTGCGGAAGGCAGGGCGTTCCTGCAGGCGCTCGTACCAGCGTTTCAGGTTCGGGTAGTCGCCGTGTGGCATAGGCAACGCGTACCAGCGGTAGGTGAAGCAGCCCACCGGGATGTCGCCCATGGTGAAGGCCTCGCCGGCCACATAGGGCCGGTCGGCCAGGCGCGTGTCGAGGATCTGCATGATGGCCTCGGTCTTCAGGCGTTCGGCTTCGATGGCTGGCGGGTCGCGCTTGTCCGGCGGCGTGCGGATCATGCCCCAGAACAGCGGCGTCATCGGCACGGCCAGGGTGGAGGTGGCCCAGTCCATCCAGCGGTCGCCGTCGGCGCGCACCCGCAGGTCCTCCGGCCACAGGGAGCCTGCGCCGTGCTTGGCCGCCAGGTAGCGCACGATGGCGTTGGATTCATAGAGCACGAAGCCGTCGTCGTCGATCACCGGCACGCGGCCGTTCGGATTCATCGCCCGGTACCAGGGCTCGTTGACCCCGCCGTAGTGCAGCCCGGCGTCGATGCGCTCGTGCGGCAGGCCCAGTTCGGCCACCGTCCACATCACTTTTTGCACATTGACCGAACTGGTCCTGCCCCAGATTTTCAGCATGATGGTTGTCGCTTCTTTAGTGACATGAAACAAGGTCGCCCTGACCGGCGCGCCTAATCTACCTGATCTACCTGATCGGCAAGGGGTCAGACCCTTCCCGGCTGACCGCCGCCGGCTAGCGGTCGAGCTCGGGGTAATGCCGGAAGATTCCGCTCTGGTTGAACGGGATGCGTTGTTTCGATGCGAGGTAGCGCGCCACATTCGGCACCCGCGCGACGGCCTCGTGCAGCGCGACCAGGTTCGGGTAGTCGGCCTCCACCCCGGCCATGGTGCGCGGAAACGCGTAGCGCAGCCCCGCGATCAACTGGAACATCGACAGGTCCACGTAGGTGAGCCGCCGGCCGATCATGTGCGCCGGACCTGCCGGGTTGCGGGCAAGCACCTGCTCGAAGTAACCCAGGTACTTCGGCAGCCGGTGCTTTCGGAAGGCCGCCGCGTACTTGCGGGCTTCGGGTTTCTGGTCCTCGTAGTAGAGGTGCGTGGCGATCGGGTGGTGGGTGTCGTGGATTTCATCGACGAAATCCGCCAGGGTGAGTTGCAACTGGTGCGCCCGGCGCCGGGCGGCGGCATCGCGCGGCACCAGCTTGAGCGAGGGGCCCAGCCAGGCGAGGATGTTGGCCGATTGCGCCACCGTCTCGTCGCCCGCCACCACGAAGGGCGGCGCCAGCGGCGCGTTCGGCGCACCGGACTGCATCAGCTTCATCATCGCCGCCACGCCGCCGCCGCGCGAGGCGGGCAGTCGCGCGACGTCGACGTAATCCGCGCCGGCGGCCTCGAAGGCCAGGCGCACGAACTCGCCGCGACCCTGGATGCCGGGCCAGTAGTAGAGCTTGTATTGCATCGGGACTCTTTCGGGAAGTCGGTGGTGCCCCGAGTCTATAGCGCGCCGCGGCGATTACACTGGCGGCTTGTTCCCGTGATGCGGCCGCGCTTTGCAACCCATGAAGACGAGAAACCTCCTGTTAAGCCTGGCCCTTCTGGCCTGGCCCCTCCTGGCCCCGGCCCAGGCCCAGCCCTGGCCCAGCAAGCCGATCAAGCTGATCGTGCCCTTTCCGGCCGGCGGCCCGACCGATCTGGTGGGCCGCGAGGCCGCCAACATCCTGCGCGCGGCGCTGGGCCAGGCGGTGGTAGTGGAAAACCGCGCCGGCGGCAACGGCACGGTGGGCCTCGAAGTGCTGGCCAAGTCGGCGCCGGACGGGTACACCATCGGGCTTACGGCGATCACGCTGTCGATCGCGCCGCATCTGGGCCAGGCGCCGTTCGACCCGTTCAAGGACTTCGCGCCGATCACCAACCTGGTGTCGATGACGCCCATCGTGGTGGCCAATCCGGCGCTGCCGGCCAACAACCTCAGGGAGGTGGCGGCCTATGCGCAGGCCAACCCGGGCAAGCTGGCCTTCGGCACGCCGGGGGTGGCGACGATTCCGCACCTCGGTGCGGAAATGCTGCAGAAGGCCGGCAACTTCAAGCTGCTGCATGTGCCCTTCAAGGGCGCCACCCAGCAGATCCAGGACCTGATCGGCGGCTCCACGCTGCTCGATTTCCAGAGCTCGCTGGTGGTGGCCCTGCCGCAGGTCAAGGCGGGCAAGATCAAGCCCATCGCCGTGCTCACGGCCAAACGCGCACCGCAGCTGCCCGAGGTGCCCACGGCGGCGGAGTCGGGCTTCCCGAGCGTGATCGTGGCGCCCTGGTTCGGCATCGGCGGCCCTGCGGGGATGCCGGCCGACATGGTGAAGAAAATGCATGAGGCGCTCGTCAAGGGCATGCAGGGCAAGGAAGCGGTGGACCGTTTCACCGCCATCGGCGCTGCCATCAGCACCCATGCCTCGCCCGAGGAATTCACCGCCTATATCAGGAGCGAGTACAACCGCTGGGGCGAGGTGATCCGTGCCGCCAACATCAAGGCCGAGTGACCCGGCGCATGGCGCCGCGCGCGGCTCCCGGGTCGAACGGCGCGCCCATGCCCCCTGACGATGAGGAAGGCTGGCAGCCGGGCCAGTCGCCCAGCGTGCGCGACGCGCTGGTGCTGCTGGGCTCGGCGGCTTTGTGTTGCGCCCTCTTTTACTTGTGGCTGGGCGAGATCGGGCCGGCGCTGGGCTATGGTGCGCTGACCGGTTTCGGCCTCGCCGCCATCGGGGCCGAGTTCTACAAGTTCGTGCGCAGCTATCGGCTGGAAAATCCAACGCGCAGCACGTCGGCGGCGTTGCAAAGTCTGGTCGCGCAATCGTTCAGGATCGGCTTTTTCTCCACCTTTCGCATGATCATCGGCGAGATCATCAAGCTTCTGGGCATCAAGCTGCTGGTGTCGCTGGTGATCGCGCTGACGGCGGCGTTTCTCGCCGGACGGCATTACCTGTCCTGAAGGCGACCTGCCGGCCGGCCCTGTTGCCCGGTGCGGGTCGAACTATCGGCCCGTGCCGATGTCTGAGACACTTCGCTCTTGATGCATCGCCTCCCACGGTCATGACATTCCAGCCTGTAGCCGACTTCCAGTGGTGGCGCCGCCTGGCGGCGCTGTGCGTGGCGCTGGCGCTGCAGGGCGTCGCAGGCGCGCAAGGCC